>CAKUKJ010000257.1 GCA_934662525.1 uncultured Coriobacteriales bacterium
GCTCGACGTATGGCTTTACCACCGTTTCTGGGCGCTCACCACGCGCCTGTCCGGCAGCCGGGAGCGCTTCCTGTGGGTGCGCAACAACTGCTCCACGCTCACGAGCCAACTCATCAACACGGCCCTGTTCACGACGTTCGCCTTCTGGGGCACCTATCCCTTTGAGACGCTCGTCTCCATCTTCGTCTCAAGCTACGCCATCTATATCGTGACGTCGTTGCTCGACACGCCCGCCCTTTACCTGGCGCGCCGCATCGGCAAGAAACGCCACGCACTGGAGGCAGAGGAAGCGTAGCCGGATGCACTGACCACCCTCGGCCCTCCCCCTATCAACTCTGGACGAAAAAGCCGTTTTGCCTGCAGCTAAATCGCAAACTGCAGGCAAAACGGCAATCTGGTACACAATCAGCAAGCATCTGCACGCAAATGGGACTTTTCATCCAAAGTCCGCTTCAAACCAAACCCGCGCTACAGCGCAAGCGCCTTGGCCAGAAGCACGTCCTCGTCTAGCTCAGCCTGAGTCCAAGGCACGTACACATCGGGCTCCACGCCGCGCCCGAGCACCCCGCGGCCGGCGCGCGCCTCTTTGGTCGCCGCCATGGGATAGATGAACAGCATGTCGTCGTCAAAGTTGACAGTGAAAAGCTGCTGGTAGTCGCTCGCTCCCCTGCTGGGACGACCAAGTACCGTCGCCTTTTCCTGACGCTTGAGAGCCTGCAGGAGCGTCTCGGCCTCACCGCAGGCCTGTGAATCGCTCAGGACGACGATGCGGCAAGGACCCTCGTCGGGCTCGACAGGCACGAGCCACTCGTCGGGAAGAAGCGCCGCCTCCCACACAAAGCCCGTGTCAGACAATCCCTCGATGCGTTCGGTCTCGGCGCGCTCTTCCTCCTCCGACCAGCCTTCGAGATGTGCCTGCTCCTCCACGCTGTCGCACATGCGCTGGCAGTTGCCCTTGGAGTACAGGCAATAAAGCCCCAGCTCGCCCATGAAATCAGAAAACGACTGCGGCACGTCAATCAAAAAGGGAAGCAGCGGCTCCACACCCTCGAACGAACCTCCCTTGCAATGACGCAGGTCGAGCACGAGCTTGTCGGCGCGCCGCAACAGGCCCTCGTTCTCAAAGACCACGCCCGCCACCGCATCGGCGTCCTCAAGCGAGTCGATGCGCATGTAGACGGTCTCTTCGTCTTTCTGCTCGCAATAGAGCACGGGCTCCTGCTCGGCCAAGGCGCGGGCGTCAAGCGCGTTGTGACAAGGCTTGATGTCGAGCAGGGCACCCGTGGCTGCCCGCTCCACCTCAAGTTTTTTGGCAAAGTGGAGGAAGAAGTCCCAGTTCTCGCGCTCGGGGGTCACGCCGAACAGGGCGCGGCGGCGCTCGTCGGCTCGATAGGCCGGGATGGGCTGTCCGTCGATGGAGACGATGCGGTCGCCCACCGCAAGCCGGTCGTCGTCCCAGACCTCGTCGACGAAGAGGCAGCCCTCAGAGGCGCGCACGGTAAAGCCGACGCTCCAGTCGTGGCGCGGGTTGGAGCCAAGCTTGATGATTTGGAGGTTTGGGTCACCCGTGCAAGCGAGATAGTAGCGCACAAGGCGCAGAAACTCGCTGTCGTGGCGATGGCTTGCCCGTGAGCCAAGCTTTGAGATGCGCAAGCCCACATCGGGCAGCAGCGCGGCACTTCCATCACAACCTGCGTAATCGTGCGAAACGATGTCCGAAATCTGGTCGAACATGTCCGAATACGAGGTCAAATGGGATAAGCCGCTCACAACGCTCCAATCAACGTGGCCCGCCTCGCCTCGGCAGCCCAAACTGCCAGCTTCATGCGAGACATCCGTCCGATAGGACAGACGGTTTGATTGTACGCCGCCCGCTCAGTCCACCCCGACTCAACGTTGGGCTACGCAGGAATACCCCAATCAAACGCACCGAGACAGAACCGCGCGGCAAGACTTGCGAACCCATCGGGCACAAAAATCCACCATCGCGCGACGGGCAAGCAGGGGCAACGTCCCCTCCGCATCAAACCAAGCACCATGGTTCCCTTGCTCGCACAAAGACGGCGCGTTCCCTGCCTGCGACAAGCGGAGACAAACGAAGACAAACGAAAGGCCCTCCCACGCTCGATCCCAGAAAGCGTGGGAGGGCCCCAATCTCATTCCAAGAAGGCGGCGTTCAACCAAACCGCCTTTTCGCGCGACCTAGCCGCGCTTGAAATACTCCACGATCTTGTCGCCCATGCCGGTCGTGCCGAGCTTGTGGTCGGCGGGAGTGGAGGCGTCGGCGATGTCGCCGGTACGCCAACCGTCGTCGAGGACGTCCTTCACGGCCTTGGCCAGGCGGTCGGCTGCCTCGTCCATCTGGAAGCTGTAGCGGAGCATGAGCTCCACAGAGAGGATCTGGGCGATGGGGTTGGCGATGCCCTTGCCGGCGATGTCGGGTGCAGAGCCGTGGCTGGGCTCGTAGAGCGCGGTGCCGTCGCCCAGGGAGGCGCTGGCGAGCATGCCGAGCGAGCCGGTGAGCATGGAGGCCTCGTCGGAGAGGATGTCGCCGAAGGTGTTCTCCGTCACAAGGACGTCGAACTGGCCGGGGTTGTACACGAGCTGCATGGCGCAGTTGTCCACGAGCATGTCCGAAGCCTCGACCGTGGGGTACTCGGCGGCAACGCGGTGGGCGACCTCGCGCCACAGGCGGCTCGTCTCGAGGACGTTGGCCTTGTCCACGGAGATGACGCGATGGCGGGGGCGACGGCCGGCGGCGTCGAAGGCCCAGCGCACGACGCGCTCGATCTCGTACTCGTTGTAGTCCATGAGGTCGCGGCAGAACGTGCCCTTCGCGCCGTTCATGCCTGCGCCGGCGACGTTCTCGGTGCGCTCGTGGGCGCCGAAGTAGATGCCGCCCGTGAGCTCGCGCACGATGAGGATGTCGACGTCCTTGAGCTTCTCGGGGCGCAGCGGACTCGCGTCGCGCAGGGCGTCGTAGATGCGCACGGGGCGCAGGTTGAGGTAGAGGCCCAGGTTCTTGCGGATGGCAAGCAGGCCCTGCTCGGGGCGAGCCTCACCGGGGGCTGCGCCGTCCCACTTGGGGCCGCCCACAGCGGCGAGCAGCACCGCGTCGGAGGCCTTGGCGGCCTCAAGCGTCTCGGCAGGCAGGGCGGTGGGCTTCACGCCGGCGGCGCGGGTGGCGTCGATGGCGCAGCCGCCGATAAGATGCTCCTCGCAGTCGAACGTGCAGCCATACACCTGCCCGATGGCGTCGAGGACCTTCACGGCCTCGGCGATGATCTCGGGGCCGATGCCGTCGCCGGGCAGCAGGCAAATCTTGTACGTGGTGTCAGACATGCTCTGGATACTCCTTTACACGAAGGGCCGACAAGCCCGAGGGCTCGCCGGCCATGTTGAAAAACGATGTGAAACCGCAGCTAGACAGAAAACGTTACGCTTTCTTCTCAGCAAGGATGCGCTTCGTACGGTTCACGAGGCCGCCCTCGGCCACAATCTGGGCGATGAAGGGCGGGAAGGGCTCCACCTGGAAGGTCTCGCCCGTCGTGACGTCGGTGATGACGCCCTTGTCGGTGTCCACGGCCACGGTGTCACCGGCCTTGATGGCGTCGACGGCAGCAGGGCACTCCATGATGGGAAGGCCGATGTTGATGGAGTTGCGGTAGAAGATGCGCGCGAAGCTCTTGGCGATGACGCAGGCGACCCCGGCGGCCTTGATGCACACGGGAGCATGCTCGCGCGAGGAGCCGCAGCCGAAGTTCTCCTCGGCCACGAGGATGTCGCCGGGCTTCACCTTGTTGACGAAGTCCACGTCGAGGTCCTCCAGGCAGTGCTTGGCAAGCTCGGCGGGGTCGGAGGTGTTGAGATAGCGAGCGGGAATAATGACGTCGGTGTCGATGTCGCGCCCATAGCGGTGGGCTTTACCCTCAAACTGCATGTGGGGCTCTCCTTAGTCGAGGTCGGAAGGCTGGGCGATATGGCCGGCAACCGCCGAGGCCGCCGCAACCGCGGGGCTGGCCAGGTAGACCTCGGAGGTCGGGTCGCCCATGCGGCCCACGAAGTTGCGGTTCGTCGTGGCGATGGCGCGCTCCCCTGCTGCGAGAATGCCCATGTAACCACCCAGGCACGGGCCGCAGGTAGGAGTGCCCACGGCGCAGTTCGCGTCGATGAAGACGTCCATGAGGCCCTCGGCGATGCACTGCTTGTACACGGCCTGCGTGGCGGGAATCACGATGCAGCGCACGGTGGAGGCAACCTTGCGGCCGCGC
>CAKUKJ010000258.1 GCA_934662525.1 uncultured Coriobacteriales bacterium
TGAGGAACCCTCACAGGTAGAGGATGTTCCCGTTGAGGTCATCGAGGTCAGCGACGAGAAAGAGGCGGCGGCCGACGAGGATGTCGTCGAAGCCTGTGCGGATGCTCGGGAAGCCGCCCAGATCAAAGACGAGGCCGGCCAGTGCATTGCCGAGCCCGAACCGATTTGCGAGATCGACCACGCCGCTGCTGACGACGCATCCTCACCTGACGCCGTCGAGGGGTCGTTTGAGGGTGTCGACATCAACGACGAGAGCACCTTGTCTATCGACGGCGGCGTGGTGGAGAAGATAGTTGCCATGACATGCCGTGAAGTTCCTGGCGTGCTGCAGCTCAAGGGCAGCCTCATCAACTCTCTTCCGGGGCTGCGCGGCGCCGACGTCACAAAGGGCGTCTCTGTTGAGATGTCAGGCGACGATGCGTGCACGGTCAACGTCGCCGTCATTTTGGAATACGGCACGTCTGCCCCTCGTGTGTTCCAAGAGCTGCACGACAAGGTTGCCGATGCCATCGAGACGATGACCGGCCTCAAGGTCAACGCCGTCAACGTGCGCGTGACGAACGTCTTGACTCGTGCGGAGGTCGACGGCAACAAGCGCAAGGAAAAGGGCGACGCATAGGGGCCGCCCCTCATGCAACGCTGATACAGGAAGGTTTGCCGGATGGGTTTGCGTTCTTCAGTCGCGATCGGCTCGGGTAGGGCGTGTGCTTGGGCGCTCAAAAACGTCTTTCACCGCAACGCCTCCACCCTGCCTGGGAGGGTCGCCCTCGCCTTGGACCCAGAGGTGCTTGCCGAGGTGGGGACACGACCGGCCGAAGGCAGCATAGTCGTGTGCGGTACGAATGGAAAGACGACGACGACCAACTTGCTTGCGCATGCCATCGCCGACTCGGGCCTGCGAGTTGCCTGCAACTGGGCCGGGGCAAACATGGCCACGGGGGTCGCGACGGCCCTTTTGCCGGCCGCTTCCTTTGACTGGGCCGTTTTGGAGAACGACGAGCTTTCGACTGTGCACGTCGTGCCGTACGTGAAGCCCAAAACGTTGCTGCTGCTCAACCTCTTTAGGGACCAGCTCGATCGCTGCGGTGAGATCGACCATGTCCAAGACGTCATCAGCCGCGCCGTTTGCTCGTCTCCTGAGACGACGCTTCTCTATGACGCCGACGACCCGTTGTGCGCCGGCATCGCCGTGCATGTGCAGAAGGCTGGCGGAAAAGTCGTCTCGTTCGGCATCGGCGAGGACCTGCACCTGCCGCATGAGCGCGTTCGGGGAGGCGCCTTCTGCCAGATATGCGGGGCGCCCATGTCCTATGCATACCGTCACTATGGGCAGTTGGGCGACTACCGTTGCGGGGCGTGCGGCTTTGCACGTGCTGAGCTCGACTATGCGGCGAGGAACGTGTCGGTGGGAACGGGGGGCATCTCCTTCGACGTCTTTGACGCCGAGGGTTTGCTCCTTGCGCATATCAGCGCGCCGTGGGGCGGCGTCTATATGGTATACAACCTGCTTGGGGCGTTCGCTGCGGCGCATAGGGCGGGTGTGAGCGCCGAGCAGTTCCAACGCACCGTCGCCGCTTACAACCCCAAGAACGGCCGGTTGCAGCGGTTTAACGTCGATGGGCGGCACGTGACGCTCAACCTGGCGAAGAACCCTACGGGATTCAATCAGAACCTGGGGCTTCTCATGTCCGATGAGGCTCCCAAAGCTGTCTACATCGTCATCAACGACGACTATAACGACGGCAAGGACGTCTCTTGGCTGTGGGACGTGGACTTCGAGCGTCTGTGCGGGCTCGCGGAGAAGGCCGTCTTCGTGGGCGGCCACCGCGCCAACGACATGCAGGTAAGGCTCAAGTACGCAGGCGTCGATGCGCGAATCGCGCACGATGTGGGTGATTTCCTGGCCAAGACGAAGAGCTGCCCGCAGCCATGGAACGCCTGGGTGCTCACGAACTACTCCGCCCTATGGCCCGTCAAGGCCGACCTAGAGAAGTTGGGAGACGCCCTGTGAGCCCCTCGATCAGAATCGCGCACCTCTATCCCGAGCTCCTCAACCTCTACGGAGACAGCGGCAACATCATCACGCTGCAGAAACGCTGCGAATGGCGCGGGATGCGCTGCGAGGTTGTCCCGGTGCACTACGGGCAGCGTCCGAGTCTTGACGGCATAGACATAGCCTTCATTGGCGGCGGCAGCGACCGGGAGCAGCGCATCGTGTGCGACGAGCTGCGCGCGGTGGGCCCGGAGCTGCGCGCATACGTCGAGGACGGCGGCGTGCTGCTTGCCGTTTGCGGAGGCTATCAGTTGCTCGGTCACAGCTATGCGATGGGGGAGGAGACCCTCGAGGGCCTCTCGCTCGTCGACATGTTTACCGACCGCGGCGCGCCGCGCCTCATCGGCAACGTCATGATCAAGACCGACCTCTTTGAGACTCCTGTCGTGGGATACGAGAACCACGGCGGCCGGACGCATTTGGGCGAGGGCGTACAGCCGCTCGGGCGCGTGTTGCATGGCTTCGGAAACGACGGCGTGTCGGGCTTTGAGGGCTGCCAATGGAAGAACGTCGTGGGCACCTACATCCACGGCCCCCTGCTTCCCAAGAATCCCGATTTGGCGGACTGGCTCCTTGCCCGGGCCCTTGAGCGCCAAGGCGGGTCGGTCGAGCTCGTCGCCCTCGATGACTCCCAGGAGCGCGAGGCAAACGCCGTGATGGCGAGGCGGATGGAAGCCGGGGAGGCCTAGAGTGCCTGTGGAAAGCCTGACCCTCGACGACATGTCGTCGCTCGACTCCTGCGAGCTATGCCCGCGTCGTTGCCATGCTTCCAGGAATGCGGGTGCGACCGGTGCATGCGGCGCTGCGGACGGGCTGTTCGTGGCACGGGCAGCCCTGCATTTTTGGGAGGAGCCTCCGATTTCAGGCGAGCGCGGCTCGGGCGCCGTCTTTTTCTCGCACTGCCCCCTCAAATGCCTGTTTTGCCAGAATCATGACATCTCGTCTGCGGGGTGGGGGAGGCGGATCGATGCAGAGGGCCTTGCCCAAGCCATGCTTGGTCTGCAGAAGCAGGGAGCCCACAACATCAACCTCGTGACGCCGACGCACTATGCCCCCCATATCCATCGCGCGCTGGCCCGTGCGCGCGAATGCGGACTGACGCTTCCTGTCGTATACAACACGTCTGCCTACGAGCGACCGGCGGTGCTGCGCGCCCTGTCCGACGACGTTCAGGTATGGTTGCCTGACTTCAAGTACGCCGATTCCGACCTCGCGTGGGGCCTGAGCCGGGCGCGCGACTACCCGGCCGTGGCGCTTGAGGCGATAGGCTGCATGGTCGAGCAGGTCAAGGCGCACGGGGGCAGGCTGGTAGACGACGGCGGCATCATGCGGAGGGGCGTCATCGTGCGCCACCTTGTTCTGCCCGGTCACCTCGACGACACGTTCCGCGCGCTTCAGATGTTGTGGGCGCGTTTCGGCAACGACATCGACATATCGGTCATGAACCAGTACACCCCCGTTGCCCCTGCAGAGGCGCTTGAGGGCCACACGGAGCTGCTTTCGACGCTGCCCGACGACGACTATGAGGCCGCGCTTGACTTTTCGGACATGCTCGGTTTCGAAAACCTTTGGTGGCAGCAGGGGGGAACGGTGGGGGAGAGCTTCATTCCCGCCTTTGACGGCTCGGGTGTGGAAGACGACGCGTCAGGCAGGAAGGCATGAGGGGGCTTCACGGCATGCGCTGCCAGACGGTTGCGGCCATCGCTGCCCTGGCGGCCCTCCTTGCCGTCCTCTTTTGTGCGGCGGCCGCGCCTTCCATGGCGGCCCAGCAACAAGCAGACCCTGCTCCCGAGTCACAAGACGACAGCAAGTCGTCCCCCCCAAACGACGCGGGGGGAGGTGCGTCTGGGAACAGCTCCGATGAAGCCCCCTCCAATTCCAGCAAAGAGTCGCTTGTCGACACGTTCATCGCAGGCTCCGACCAGAGCTGCGGGGTTGCCGTCGCCGTCTCAGTCGACGGGGTCTCGCAACTGCGACGCGACTATGGGTCTGAGGCGGGGCCTTCCTCTGCCGACGTTGGATCACAGACGGCGTTTGAATGGGGCCGCACGAGCGACCTGCTCGTATGGGCGGCGGTCATGCAGCTTGTCGAGACGGGTGACCTCAGCCTCAACGCGCCGATTGCGACATATCTGCCCGAGGGCGTCTCCTTGCCCGACGGGTACGATTCGCTCGACCTGCTCGATCTCATGAACCATGTGAGCGGCTTGGACG
>CAKUKJ010000259.1 GCA_934662525.1 uncultured Coriobacteriales bacterium
ACATAGAGCTGGTAGGTGCCCGGCTTCGTGGGGGCGAAGTTGAATGTGGCATCCGAGGTGTAGCCGCCCGTGGACTTGACGGTGGAGTCCCATTCCGCCCAGCCGTCGCGCTCCCAGACGTAGTTGAACTCAAGCGAGCCGGCTGCCCCCGAGGCAGAGGACTTCACCGTGACGCTTGCGCCGACGGCGCAGGTATCGGACGACACCGACGCCTCCGCCGTCCACGAGCCCTCGGGAACGACAATCGTTCCTGCCAAGAGGGTCACCTTGGCGCCCGTTCCCGTGTCGGTCGCATCGACGTAGAACGTGTATGTGCCGGGCTTGTCAGGCACGAACCGGTAGGAGCCGTCGTTTGTGGGGGTACCCGCATCCTTCAGGTTGGAACCCCAGTCGGCCCAGCCGTCGCGCTCCCAGACGTAGTTGTACGTGACGGTCCCGGCGGCGCCGCTGACTGAGGGGGTCACGGTGACGGCAGACCCAACGGCATAGGGGCCGCGCGACACCGAGGCGCTTGCCTGCCAGGCGCGCGCTTTCACAACGACGGTGCCGGCCTCCACGGTCTTCACCTCGCCCGTGGACGCCTGCTTGACGTCCACGTACACGGTGTAAGTTCCGGGCGCGGTGGGAGAGAACGTGAAAGACCCGTCGGACGTGAAGGCGGACGTCTCCTTCACGGTCGAGCTCCAGTCGGCCCAGCCGTCGCGCTGCCAGACGTAGTTGTACGTGACGTCGCCGGCCTCGCCGCTCACGGAGGGCCTCACGGTGATGCCGTCGCCCACGGCAACTTCCGTGGCCGACAGGTTGGCCGACACGTCCCACGAGGGAACGGCCTGAACCGCCACGTCGCCCTGCGTGGCATCCTGCCCGGAGGCATCGGCTGCGGCCACGGCATCGGCTGCGCCTGCCGAGGCATCGGGCGCGTCGGCGCCGGCCTGTCCAGAGCCTCCCTCCTCGGAGGGTTCGGTGGGCGCGGCGTCGCTTGACGCGGCGCCCGAGTCGGCGGGAGCCTCGCCCGTCGAACCCGAGGCCCCAGAGGCCGCCGGGCTTTCGGGGGTTTCGGGGGTTTCGGCGGCGGTGCCCGCGGGTTCCTCGGAGGCGTCGGCAGGCGAAGACGGCTCCTGCTCGACGGGCTCAGGCGCAGCCTCGGGTTGGACGTCGGCCCCCGCCTGGGCGCCGGAGGCCTCATCGGCCAGCGCGACACAGGGGATTGCCGTCGCGCACATGTTGAACGACAGAAGCAGCGAAAGGCCCGCTTTGGCGGCGATTCGAGCGTTTACCAAGGTAGTCTCCTTGTCATTTGTTTCTCAGACGAAGCTTCGGCGGCGGCTAGAGGCTTCTGACGAAAGACGCCAGGTCCCAGCCGTACGAGCTTCCCGATGCCCAGCGCGTGCCCAGACCTTCCACATAGGGCATGACGCCGTGGTTGACATAGGTGTAGCGCGGGTCCACCACAGGGTTTGCCAATGCAGCGGAGCTCGCATACGCCTTGAGGTGCTGCACCTGGGCACGCACGCCCTCGCGAACATCGGCGAAGGAGTTGCCCGAGACCCCCGCGCCCGTGGCGCCGATGCCTCCGAAGTTGCATTGCTCGGCCTTGACGTCGCCGCCGAACCTCAGCCAACCCGTCTCGGTCATGATCTGCGCAAACACGACGCGCGCGTCGACGCCCTCCGCACTCGCCTCGCTTACGACGATGTTGCAGAAGTCCTCGATCGTGGGAGCGCCCTTGGAGGCATAAACCTGCGAGGGGTACGAGGCCCCCGAGCTGCGGTATGCGGTCACAAGGCGGCGCGCATCCACCTGGGAGCCGCTCATGATAGGCGTGAGCGGCAGGGTGAAGCTGCCTTCGGAGCCCGCCTGCCAGCCGCCGGAAGAGGTCTTGCCGTACACACGGCACGCATAGGAGCCGTTTCCAAGAGACGACAGGGGTACCTGGGCAGACCAAGAGCCGTCGGCGTCGCACGAGAGGTCATACCAAACGGCGGAAGCCTCGCTCGAGCCCTCGGCCCACACGGCAACCCTCGCCGCCCCCGTGCGAGGCACGCTGCCGGAAGGCAGGGCGAAGAGCATGCCCGCGCCCCCATCGGCAAGGGTCACCTGGAAGTTTGAAAGGTTCAGCGTATCAGCAGCCTCGACGCGCACCTTCACCGAATGGGTCGACGTTACCCCTGCTGAGTTGCGCGCGTCGACATAGAACGTGTAATCACCGGGCTCAGAGGGCGTGAACGTCGCACTCGACTCGGAGGTCATCGCTCCTGTGGACTTCACCGTGGAATCCCATGCCGCCCAATCATCGCGCTGCCAAACCCAGTTGAAGGTGAAGTCGGAGGCAGGCCCGGTGAGCTTGGGCGTGAGCGTGACGCTTTGGCCCTGCGTGATCGTGGCGGCCGACGCCTCAAGGCCCTCGCAGGCATAGCCCCTCTCGACTTTGAGCGTCGTTGCGAAGGTGCGCGCCTCCCCACCAGGCAAGACAACGTCGACATAGAGGAAGTAGGTGCCCTCGCGCTGCGGGGTGAACTGCCAGGAGGTCTGCGAGGTACGCCCTCCCGTGCTGAGGACCGTCGAGTTCCAGTCTTCCCAGGCGCCGTTGTAGTTGTACACATAATTGTACGTGCAGGCCGTGCCGGCCGGGAGGCCCTGAACCTGCGGGGTCACTGTAACGGGCGCGCCGACGACAGCGGTGTCGGTGCTGAGCTGGATGCTTGCCGACCACTGGGATGCCGGCACCTCGACCGTGCCGGCGCTGACCGTGCGGACCTCGCCCGTCGAGTCGTCGCGCACGTCGACGTAGAAGCGGTAGGTGCCCGGGGCGGACGGCGTGAACGAGCGGGAGGACCCCGAGGCGAAGGAGCCGGTCGACTTGACGTCGGAGTCCCAGTCGGCCCAGCCGTCGCGCTCCCAGACGAAGTTGTAGGAGAAGCCCGCCTGGGCCGGGGACGCATAGACGTTGACCTGCTGGCCCACCGAGGCGCTCGAGACGTCCACGGACGCGGAGGCCGACCACTGGCCCGCCGACACCTCGACCGCGCCTGCGCTGACCGTGCGGACCTCGCCCGTCGAGTCGTCGCGCACGTCGACGTAGAAGCGGTAGGTGCCCGGGGCGGACGGCGTGAACGAGCGGGAGGACCCCGAGGCGAAGGAGCCGGTCGACTTGACGTCGGAGTCCCAGTCGGCCCAGCCGTCGCGCTCCCAGACGAAGTTGTAGGAGAAGCCCGCCTGGGCCGGGGACGCATAGACGTTGACCTGCTGGCCCACCGAGGCGCTCGAGACGTCCACAGACGCTGAGGCCGACCAGGCCTGCGCGCCAGCATAGGGCTCGGGGGCACCCTGTTCATCGGAATCGTCCCCGGCGACATCGTCATACGTCACCGTCGCATATGTGGCGGGAGCATCCTGTGCGTCCTGCACAAGCTCCGGCTCATCGGCCCCGGCCGAGTCGAGCCGGGCCGCAGGCTGCGCGGCCGCAGGGTCGCCGACCTCCCCCTCCTGCTGCCCCACCACATCGGCAAACGCCGTGGACGTGCCCAGCACCAAGCCCAAGGCCGATGCGCACAGAAACGCCCTGCGCCCGCCCGGTCGTACACCCATACCAGTCAATCGTTCCTCCAAAAGGCAATGCGCCGACAGCAGGCGGAATTAGGCGAAAAGCCTGCCCACGCCGAGCGGCGTGCCGTAGCTCCACATGTTCGAGGTCTTCACCGCAGGAGGAAGCGCCTCGATGACGGTGTCGTTGCCCAGGTAGATTGCCACATGGCCCGCATAGAAAATGAGGTCTCCCCGCTGGCGCTGATCGATGGAGAGGCGCTGGATCTTGCCGTAGTTCCACATGTTCATGGCATCGTGGCTGTGCCAGCCGTTCGAGCCGGTGGCGTAGTGGTCGTAGGGGTTGAACTCGCCCAGGTCCATGCCGACCGCATAGGCGCATTGGAACACCAGGCCGATGCAGTCCACGCCCACACCCGGCGCGCACGCGTAGTTCCACACATACTTCGTGCCCATGTAGTCGTAGGCACGGCCTATGAAGGCCTCCACGCATTCCGAACGGGTGGCGTTCTCGGAGATGCGGCTGGGCGTCATGTACGAGAACACGCCGTAGGCGTTGGGGTTGGCCGCAACGTTGAAGCTGCTCACCTGATACATGTAGCTCGGGTTTTGATACCCGGTCTTGCCCGTTGAGAAGTACCCGACCTTGGTCTTCACGGTGGCCTTGTTGCCCTCGGGGTCTATCACGTCGACATACAGCCAGTAGTAGTC
>CAKUKJ010000260.1 GCA_934662525.1 uncultured Coriobacteriales bacterium
GAGCGGGGCCCATCTCTACTAAAATGCTGCCCATATCTGCCCGTCTGACTTTCGACAAACGAGGAAAGCTCATGACACTAAGCCAGAAGGACGTGCGCGGCATAGCCGACTATGCGCGCATCGCCTTGACCGACGAGGAACTCGTCGAGATGACCGACTACATGAACGACGCCGTGGCCAACGTGCTCGACACCATCAGGTCCTACGACCTCGAGGGCGTCGAGCCTGTCTTCCATCCCATCGGGGACTTGTCCAACGTGATGCGCGACGACGTGCCCGCGCAGGGCCTGCCGCTTGAGGTGGCGCTTGAAAACGCAGGTCAGACGGAAGGCCGCTTCTTCCGTGTGCCCTCCATCCTGGGAGACGGGGGTGCCGCGTAATGGCTTTCGACATCGATTCGCTCACTGCCGCCCAAATCGCCGCCGGCGTGGCCGCAGGCGATTTCAGCGCCCGCGAGGTGGCTGAGGCGTCACTCGCCAACGTGGAGGCGCGCGAGGACAGCGTCCACGCCTTCCTCGAGGTCTCCAACGAGCTTGCGCTCGACGCAGCCGACGCCATCGACGCCAAGCGCGCCGCAGGCGAGCAGCTGCCCCCCATGGCGGGCGTGCCCTGCGCGTTCAAAGACAACATGCACCTCGTGGGCACGCGCTGCACCTGCGCGTCGCGCATGCTGGAGAACTACCAGTCCACCTTCACGGCCACGGCCGTGCAGCGCATGATCGACGCCGGCTGCATCCCCGTGGGCAAGACGAACATGGACGAGTTCGCGTTCGGCTCCTCCACCGAGTCGAGCGCCTTCGGCCCCACGTGCAACCCGCGCGACCTGGCCTGCGTGCCCGGCGGCTCCTCGGGCGGCTCGGCGGCCGCCGTTGCCTCGGGCATGACCACGGTCACGCTGGGCTCCGACACGGGCGGCTCCATCCGCCAGCCCGCCGCGTTCTGCGGCGTCGTGGGCATGAAGCCCACCTACGGCATGGTGAGCCGCTATGGCGTTGTGGCCTTCGGCTCCTCGCTCGACCAGGTGGGCCCCTTCGGCCGCACGGTGGAGGACGTCGCCCTCGCCATGAACGCCCTGGCCGGCCGCGACCAGTGCGACTGCACCTCGCAGCCTTGGGACGCCGACTTCCTCGCACACCTGCATGACGGCGTTGCGGGCAAGCGCATCGGCGTCATCCCCGCACTCACGCACGCCGAGGGCGTCTCGGCCGAGGTGAGCGAGGCCATCGACGCAGCCGCCGCCAACCTGGCCGACGCCGGCGCCGAGCTGGTCGAGGTCGAGCTGCCCAACGCGGCCGCCGCCATCAGCGCGTACTACGTGCTCGCCCCCTGCGAGGCCTTCTCCAACCTTGCCCGCTTCGATGGCGTGCGCTATGGCCACCAGTGCTCAGACCCGCGCGACTTGGCCGACATGAGCTCCCGCTCGCGTGCCGAGGGCTTCGGCCCCGAGGTCAAGCGCCGCATCATGCTCGGCGCCTACCTGCTCTCCTCCGGCGTGTACGACAAGTACTACTACCCGGCGCAGCAGGTCCGCGCCCTCATCACGCAGGACTACAAGAACGCCTTCCAGAAGGTGGATGCCGTGCTCATGCCGTCGGCGCCCTTCACGGCGTTCAAGTTCGGCGAGCTGTCCAACCCCACGCAAATGTACATGGCCGACATGTTCACTGTGCCGCTCAACATCGCCGGCAACTGCGGCGTGAGCGTGCCCGTCGGCCTGGGGCGTGAGACCCACCGCCCTGTGGGCGCCCAGCTCATCGGCCCCGCCTTTGCCGACGACCAGCTCCTGCGCATCGCCGCCACCCTGCAGGGCTTCTACCCTGAGCTTCCCGTGTCAAAGGACTTCGCCAAGGAGGCGCAGCGCTAATGAGGGACATCGCCGACATTCTCCAAGACTGGGAGCCGGTCATCGGCCTGGAGATTCACACCGAGCTCACCACGCTCAACACCAAGATGTTCTGCGGCTGCCGCCTGTCGCACGACGACGAGCCCAACACGAACGTGTGCCCCGTGTGCCTGGGCATGCCCGGCGCCCTGCCCGTGCCCAACCGCGCGGCCATCCAGTCCATCGTTCTGGCGGGCCTGTCCACCAACTGCCAGATCATGAAGCACTCGATGTTCTACCGCAAGAACTACTTCTATCCCGACATGGCCAAGAACTTCCAGACCACGCAGGGCCCCGTGGCCTTCTGCATGGGCGGTTGGCTCGAACGGCGCCAAGGAGCGCCTCGACGGCGGCGAGGTGGCCCGCGCCAAGGACGGCTCCTACACCGCGCACATCGGCATCACGCGCATCCACATGGAGGAGGACGCCGCCAAGATGGTGCACGTGGGCGGAGCCGAGGGGCGCATCGGCGGTGCCGACCACTCACTCATCGACTACAACCGCTGCGGCACGCCGCTCATCGAGCTTGTGACCGAGCCCGACCTGCGCAGCCCCGAGGAGGCGCGCCTCTTCATGGAGAAGCTGCGCCAGATCTTCCTCACCATCGGCATCTCCGACTGCTCCATGGAGTCGGGCTCGATGCGCTGCGACGGCAACATCTCGCTGCGCCGCCGCGGCACCGAGAAGTTCGGCACGCGCTGCGAGATGAAGAACCTCAACTCCTTCAAGAACCTGCACGACGCGCTCGAGTACGAGATTCGCCGCCAGGCCGAGGTGCTTGAGGAGGGCGGTGTCGTCTACCAGGAGACGCGCCACTGGGACGTGAACGCCCGCCGCACCATCGTCATGCGCACGAAGGAGACGGCCGACGACTACCGCCTGTTCCCCGAGCCCGACATGGTGCCGTTCGACCTGTCCGACGAGTTCGTCGACGAGGTGCGCACGCGCCTGCCCGAGCTTCCCGACCAGCGCCGCGACCGCTACATGGAGGCATACGGCCTCAAGCGCGCCGACGCCGCCCAGCTTGCCGGCGACCCCAAGCTCGCCGCCTTCTTCGACGAGGCCGTGGCGGGCACGCAGGGCAAGCTCTCCCAGGCCGTGGCCAACGTCATCCTGAACGAGCTCATGGGCTATCTCAACAGCCAGGGCCACGGCATCGCGGACACCTCCATCACGCCTGCGCAGATCAGGAGTCTGGCCGAGCTGCTTTCCAGCGACGCCATCTCCTCCAACCAGGGCCGCGAGGTCTTCGCGCTCATGGCCGAGTCGGGCGACGACCCCGCGCGCATCGTCGACGAGCGCGGCATGCGCCAGGTGAGCGACACCGGAGCGCTCGAGCCGATCGTGGACGAGGTCATCGCCAACTGCCCCGACCAGGTGGCCCAGTACAAGGGCGGCAGCGCCAAGGTCGTGGGTTATCTCGTGGGCCAGTGCATGAAGGCGAGCAAGGGCAAGGGCAACCCCAAGCTTTTCAACCAGTTGCTCTGCGCAAAGCTCGCAGATTAGCCCCTGTTGTCTTACGGCGACTGTTTCTGCGCTATGATGCAGCCGTCTATGCCCGATGGCATGCGCCGCACGTGCGGCGAGCCCTATAGAAAGGATGCGACATGGACGAAGAGCAGCTCAACGACGCCGAGGTCGAGGGCGAGGACGAGGCCAACATCATCACCCTTGAGGCTGAGGGCGAAGAGGTCGAGTTCGAGTACATCGACACGCTCGACTACGAGGGCGAGGAGTACGTCGTGCTTCTCCCCGTCGACGAGGACGAGGACGCCGAGGTCGTCATCCTCAAGGTCCAGAAGCTCGACACCGTCGACGAGGACGGCGAGCCCGAGGAGGAGTACGTCAGCGTGGAGTCCGAGGACCTGCTGAACACCCTGTTTGACATGTTCAAGGAAGAGTACGCCGACGAGTTCGACTTCGTCGAGTAGGAAAGCGCCCAAGCGAGCAGCGCGCCACCCAAACGGCCCCGATGCCCAAGCACCGGGGCCGTTTTTTCGTGCCAACCCCATCAAGGGCGGACGAGCTTCCGCATCCCACTAAAAGTGGGTTCTCACGCGCAAGGCGTGCGGGGCCGCAGCGTACTGGACGTACGTAAGGCCCCGCAGAACGCGGCGCGTGAGGTTCCACAACATCTTATCTTCCGCAGCATTTTTTAAATTTCTTGCCGGAGCCGCACGGACACAGGTCGTTGCGGCCCACCTTGAGGGGCTCGCCGTCCTTCCCGTAGAAGGCGCGGGTGCCCTCGGCGGCGCGCACCTGGTTGTTCGACCAGCCGTTGTTCTCCCAATAGGGCAGGTCTTCAAGCATGGCGCGCAGAAGCGGCAGCATCTCGGCACGCTCATCCTCGGTCAATCCCAGGT
>CAKUKJ010000261.1 GCA_934662525.1 uncultured Coriobacteriales bacterium
TCTCGGCCCTCTCCAAGGCCGGCTTCATATCGGGCCTGCGCGGCAAAGGCGGCGGATACAGGTTGACGCGCGACCCGGCCGATTACTCCCTGGGAGAGATCGTTCGGCTGGTGGAGGGCCGCATCCAGCCCGTCACGTGTTTGGAGGAATGCAACAGCCGATGCGTTCAGCGCGATTCATGCAAGACCCTCACCATGTGGGAGGAGCTCGACCGCATGATCAACGAATTCTTCGACGGCAAGACGCTCGAGGACCTTGTCGACGGCGGCGGCCCGCTCATGAGCGATTGGCCGAGCTACCTCTAGGTTTGCTGCCTCGCCCCGAAACCGCCCCCTGATGAGGTATAGTGTTGCATGAGTTTCAAACAACCTATCAGGGGGAGGCCCATGAGCCAATTCGATGCAAGCAGCATTCTCGGCGCTATGTTCGGTATACCCATGGGAGGCGACGACCCGAGCGGTCAGAACGCCCAGGGAGGCCAAGGCCAGCAGGGGCAGGGTGACCCGGCGCAGGGGGGGTCGGGCTTCGGCCCCAACAAGGGCTTCAAGGAAGAGCTTAACGACACGCTCCAGGCGATTGCCTCGTGGAGCAAGCGCGCCCTCATCATCCTGGGCATCGTTGCGCTTGTCGCGCTTGCGGGCTGCTATTGGTGGTTCCACCCCTCCATCAACATCCATCGCGAGGAGGTGTGGTTCTGGATCATCCTGGTGATGATCGTGGCCATCATCGCGCTGCTTGTGGCGGCCATAAAGAACAAGAGCCATGCGAAGCTGCTCCATCGCCTCATAGCCATTCCGGGCGCCGTCATCGCAATCTTCTTTATCGGCGTCGTCTCCGGCTGGTCCATCATCCCGGGTAACGCCGCGCGGTATGCCAGCGTGCTCGACGTGCAGGACGGCAACTTCACCGAGGACATCGCCGAGGTCAACTATTCGGAGATTCCCGTCATCGACAAGGACTCCGCCGAGCTTCTCGGCAACCGCGCCATGGGCTCCATCCCCGAGTACGTGAGCCAGTTCGAGATCTCGGACATCTACAGCCAGATCAACTACCAGGGCAAGCCGGTGCGTGTGAGCCCGCTCGTGTACGCCGACCTCTTCAAGTGGTTCATCAACCGCTCCGAGGGCATCCCCGCCTACGTCATCGTCGACATGACGACGCAGGAGGCGCAGGTCGTCAAGCTCGACCAGCCCATCCTCTATAGCGAGAGCGAGCCCCTGGCCCGCAACATCGACCGCTACGTGCAGCTCAAGTACCCCACCTACATGTTTGACGAGAAGTCCTTCGAGCTTGACGAGGACGGCACCCCGTGGTGGGTCTTCCCCGTGCAGAAGAAGACCGTCGGCATGTTCGAGGGCACGACCATCTCGCGCGTGGTGCTTGTCAACGCGTGCACGGGCGAGACCGAAGACTACGCCCTCGAAGACTGCCCCCAGTGGGTCGACCGTGCCTATCCCAGTGACCTGATCGTCGAGCAGTACAACTGGCGCGGCCTGTACTCGGGCGGCTGGCTCAACTCCGTCCTCGGCCAGGTGGGCGTCGTGAGCACCACCCCCGGCACCGACGGCAACCTCGGCTACAACTACATCGCCCAGAACGACGACGTCTATCTGTATTCTGGCGTCAGCTCCGTCACGGCAGACAACTCCATCGTCGGCTTCATCCTTGTGAACCAGCGCACCGGCGAGGCCACGTACTTCTCCATGGCCGGCGCCACCGAGCAGAGCGCCATGCAGTCGGCCGAGGGCCAGGTGCAGAACCTGCGGTATACGGCGACGTTCCCGCTGCTGCTCAACATCGAGGGCCAGCCCACGTATTTCATGGCGCTCAAAGACGGCGCGGGCCTTGTCAAGAAGTTCGCCATGGTCAATATCGAGAGCTACCAATACGTTGCCGTGGGCGATACCGTGGCAGCGTGCCAGCAGGAGTACGTGAAGCTCCTCGCCAACAACGGCATCCTTACCGATGAGCAGGCCGAGTCCGCCACGGCGGCCGCCACGCCCGGCGAGCCCGCCGAGGGCACCATCGCCACCATGACGCAGGCGGTAATCGACGGCAACTCCCACTTCTATGTCACGCTTGAGGGCGACGACGCCATCTACGACTTCGCCCTGCCGGGCCTGTTGTCCATCGTGACCTACCAGGTGGGCGACCAGATCGAGTTTACCTACGAGGAGGGCGACTCTGTCCGGACCGCGGCCACGTTGGGCTCTGAGACGGTCGAGAGCGATTCCGCCGATTCGTCGGATGTTGCCGACACAGCGGCCGACGGACAGCCCGCAGAGGGGGACACCGATGCCGTCCAGGCTTAAGGTGCCTGCCGGTCAGGAAATGAAACAGGATGGCGGGGATGCCGCTGGGCGCCCTGCCAGCCGACCTCTGGCCGACGATGGAGATTCTTGCCGGCAGCTCGCCGATTCCTCCAATCCGGCTTCTCAGCCCGCAGCCGGTTTGCCCGCCCTCACGGTGGCCATTCAGGCTGGCGGCGAGTCGAGGCGGATGGGCCGCTCGAAGGCGACGGTACCGTTCGGCGGCCGTCCTCTGCTGTGCCGGATTGTCGAGCGTGTCGATGCTGCGGCCGACGAGATTCTTATCACCACAAACGGTCGTGATGACCTGGGCTTTCTTTTTGATATGCCTCAAGCCTCCAAGATACGCGTCGTGCGCGATCTCATTGACGTCCGCGGCTCGATGACCGGCCTTTATACGGCCCTTGCCAGCGCCGCCAATGATTTTGTGGCCGTGTGCGCATGCGACATGATGGATGTGAGCGCCTCGCTTTTCGTCGCCGAACTTGCATGCGCCCAAGAGGGCGGCTATGACGTCGTCGTTCCCGAGGACGGCATGGGTTTCGAGCCCTTCCATGCCGTCTATCGCCGCCGCCCGTGCCTGGAAAGTGCCCTGCGCAACATGCAGGAGGCACAGGCCTCGCCTTCCTCGCGCAAAGGCGGTGCCTCGATGAAGTCCGTCGTTCTCGACCCGGCTTTGCACCTGCGCAGTTTTACCATGGCTGAGGTGCACGAGCATGCTACTCCCGGTTGCTTTGCCAACTGCAACACCCCCGAGGAGCTTGCCCGTGCCGAAGAGAGGATTTTCGGCAAGGCTGTCCCGTTCAGATAGAATCATGACGTGCACCAGTACGCAGCTTCGTTGCATGCATCCCACTAGGAGGTTCCCATGGAAGTCATCCACACAGACAAAGGCCCTGCGGCTATCGGCCCCTATTCCCAGGCGATTAAGTCCGGCGGATTCATCTATGTGAGCGGCCAGCTGCCGTTAGTGCCCGAGACGGGCGAACTGATTGAGGGCACCGCCGCGCAGCGCTGCGCCCAGGCCGCCAAGAACATCGCCGCCATCCTCGAGGCTGCGGGCTCCGGGCTTGACAAAGTCGTCAAGACAACCGTCTTTCTCACGGACCTTGCCGACTTCGCCGAGGTCAACGCCGAGTACGCCAAGCATTTCGTCTCCAACCCTGCACGCGAGTGCGTCCAGGTTGCGGCGCTGCCCAAGGGCAGCAACCTCGAGATTTCCGTCGTTGCCGAAGCATAATGTCCACGGACTTCCTTTCTTTGGCGATGATTGCGCTTGTATCGGCCTTGGTGCCGATACTTGCGCGGGCGGTGCCTGGCCGTATCGTGCCCGAGACTGTGTTTTTGCTGCTTGCGGGCGCGCTGCTCGGCCCGCACATGGCAAACGTCATTGCCGTGGACCAAACCATATCGTTCGTCTCCGACCTGGGTCTGGCTTTCCTCTTCCTCCTTGCCGGCTTTGAGATAGACCCTAAGTCCGTTGTGGGCAAGCAGGGTCGCCACGGTCTGGCCACCTGGCTCGTGTCGTTCGGTTTGGCGGCGGCCTTCATCCTGGTGAGCGGCATAGCCACGCTCGACAGCATAGAGGGCATCGCCATCGCCATCATTCTCACCACCACGGCCCTCGGCACGCTTTTGCCGATTATGGCCGAGCGTGGTCTCATGGGCACGCGGGTGGGAGACGCGATTCTGGCCTATGGCACATGGGGCGAGCTGGGCCCTATTGTTGCGATGGCGCTCTTGCTCACCACGCGCGCCAAGGTCACGAGCATCCTCATCCTCGTGGCCCTTGTCGCGTTGTGCGTCCTCATTGCGGTCTTTGCCAAAGGCGTGCGCCGTTTCAGCGGGCGCGTCTACAGCTGGATCATGGAAGGTTCGCAGACGACCTCGCAGACCTACGTTCGTTTCAGCGTTCTGCTGCTTGT
>CAKUKJ010000262.1 GCA_934662525.1 uncultured Coriobacteriales bacterium
GGATGGCGTAGTCGATGGGATAGCTCTCCTCGTCGCCGATCACCTGGTCGGGGAAATACGCGGCAGAGGAAGAGGAGCCCGTGTAGGCCAGGATGTCGCCGGTCTTCACGTCGTCGGAGCGGAACTTGCCCAGGCTGTTAAACCAGCCGCTCACATACGGCACGTAGTAGTTGTCCCACAGGCGGCGAAGCGCGTCTTTGTCGGCGTTGATCGTCACTTCCCCGTCGGCGTCGACGTCAAAGAGGTCTATGCCCTGCTGCTTCAAGCCGATGATGAAGTAGTTGCTCATGGAGTCGCGCCCGTAGAGGGCCTTGCCGTCGTCGGGCGCGTCGGGGGTCTGGGCGTCGGTCCACTCGTAGTACTGCTCGGCGACCTCGGTGATGCCCTCGAAGGTGCGCAAGTCATCGAGGCTCGCGCCCGTCGCCTCGGCAAACGGCTCCCAGTCGGTGGTGTTCACCATTGTGATCTCGGTCGACTTTGCCACGGGAAACAGGTAGAGCTTCCCGTCGTGGTTGAAATAGCCCTCCTCGATATAGGGCGGCACGTACTCCTTGAGCTCGTCGTCGGTGAAATACGGGGAAAGGTCTGCCAACAAACCGTCCTGCTCAAGGGAATATGCAGTGTCAGCGTAGGAGGAGAACACGTCGGGCAGGGGCTTCGAGCCCACGACGCCGGCGGCCGAGTCGGTGACGGCTTGCTCAAGGTCGCTCACGGAACCTTGGCTCGACCCCTCCACGTAGATGCCCTTTTCCTGGCCAACGGTGGAGTTGAACTCGGCCACGAGGTCGTCGAACGCCGCCTGTTGGGCGCCGTTGTAGTAGTGCCAGACGGTGAGGGAGACAGGATTGTTGGGGTCAAGCTTCACGCCGTCTTGGTCTTGCTGGGAGGAAGACTGCCCGCAGCCGCTCAAGGCAAACAGCGCAAGCACGCAGGCCATAGCCAGCACAAACGATACCCTCTTCATCAATCCGCTCCAACCTGTACGGCCGTGTACAACGGGTCATCCTGCGCGACGTGCGCAACAGAAGAACCTGAATTGGAAATTGTAGGGTTCATTCAGGGATTATTCAACCGCCAACACGGGGATTGGTCTGCGTCAATTCGCGCAAGCTCTTCGTGACGCGCCAGGCCGTGTCACGCTAGAAGCGCGGCGAGGTGGTGCAGGGCATCGGCATGATGGAGCCCATCGCCAACGCCCTCGACGGGCCCGTCTCCCTCACGGGCTCCGTACCGCCGACCCTGCAGGGATGAAGGGAAGGGGTAAAACCCGCCTGCGCCGATCGGCCCAAAACATCCTTTATACCTCACCAAGAGTTTTTGATTGGCGTTGCCGACGCGGGTTTGTGAGCGGCACGGCGGCACTCGGCATGGCCGCAGCGGCAGGCACGGTAAGGAAGCGGTCGACTTCGCCTATGTGCTGGCCGACCCGCATCCAATGCTCGCCCATAAGGAGGCGGCTCCCCCAACCCGGCTACCGTGGCCGACCCAGCGGGGCTTGCATGAGAAACATGGCGGTTTTCCTGCAAAAACATTTCTCCTTGACCTGGCTAGTGTAGCCACAGCACGCTGGAGTCAGCCGGATGCAAAGGGGCATCCGAAACGCACGGCAAGGGCCAGCACATAGGGGCAACAGGCCCATCGCCGCGCACAAAGCCAAGGAGGTATTGCAATGTCTGCCATGTCTTCGAACGCTTCTGTCACACGTCGCAGCTTCATCGCAGCCGCAGGGGGCACTGCCGCACTGGCCGCGACCGCATCGCTTGCGACCATGGCCCGCGCCGACGAGGCCGCCGCCTTCGATGAAACCTACGACGTCGTCGTCATCGGCTATGGCGCCGCAGGAGGAACGGCGGCCTTCTATGCGGCCAAGAACGGCGCAAAGGTCCTGCTCGTGGACTCCGCCCCCGAGGGCGAGGAGGGCGGCAACTCCCGCTTCTGCGGCCAGATCGCCATGTACACCGAAGACGTTGACGCCCTTGAGCGCTACCTGCACAACCTCGGTTGGAAGATGGACCAGGACGACGAGGTCGTGCGCACCTATGCCGAGGGTCTGGCCACCACGCCCGACATCTTCCGTGAGATGGGCGCCGAGGCCCCTTGCATCTGGAGCGAATACGCCGCTGAGCACAAGAACGACGGCCCCACTGCCGGGCTGGACATCGCGGCCATCTACGAGTGGGTGTGCCCTGAGTACCCCGAGCTTGAGGACTCCGAGGCCGTTGACGCGGTGACCGCGCACGACGTGTGCTTCGACGGCTTCATGTACGCCACCGTGCAGGGCGGCGTCGAGAGCCAGGCCGACAACATCACCGTGTGGCTCGAGTCGCCGGCCAAGCACCTCATCCAAGACCCCCAGACCAAGGCAATCCTGGGCGCCGTCATCGAGCACGAGGGCACGGAGCTGCGCATAGGCGCCAACTCCGGCGTCGTCCTGGCTTGCGGCGGCTTCGAATGCAACAAGCAGATGATCCAGGACTACCTGGGCATCCCGCGCATGGCCCCCATCGGCGGCCTGCACAACTTCGGCGACGGCGTGCGCATGGGCATCGAGGTGGGCGCAGACCTGTGGCACATGCACAACTACGAGGGTCTCGGCATGCTCGGCGCCAACTCCTACGAAGTGGAGGAGGGTGAGCGCTGCCAGCTCTTCATGTCGAGCGGCTTTGAGCCCGCGACGCACGGCGCCCTCATCTGCGTGGCCGAGGACGGCTCGCGCTTCTTCCGCGAGGATTACATCGACCGTCACGGACATGTATACAGCCATGGTACCTGGCGCATCCCCAACCAGTGCTACCGCCCCTGGATGGTGTTCGACGAGGAGCAGAAAGCCCTGCTCGAGGAGCTCGACAAGCTGCCCGCCAACGTCGATGAGAAGATAGTCTCCGCCGACGACGCAGCCGGCCTGGCCGAGGCCATCGGCTCCGACCCCGACATCCTGGCCAAGACCATCGAGCGCTTCAACAGCTACGCCGAGACCGGCGAGGACATCGAGTACGACCGTCCCGCCGAGACGATGCGCGCCTTCGAGGGGACGCTGTACGCCCTGCCGCTGCAGCCCGCGATGCTCAACACCCAGGGTGGCCCACGCCGAAACGCGAAGGCCCAGGTCATAGGCACCGACGGGGAGCCCATCAAGGGGCTGTTCAGCGCCGGCGAGCTCGGCGGCGTGAACACGTTCTACTACCAGGGCACCGGCAATGTGGGCGAGTGCCTGGTCTTCGGCAAGATCGCCGGCGAGAACGCGGCGAAAGGCGTGGCGTAGCGGCACGCAGGGCGGCTTCGCACGCATTGGGCCGACCTGAGTGAATTGACCGTACACGGCTCTTTGTGAGAGTCGAAGCGGAGCAGGGGCACCCCTCTGCCCCGCTTCGCTGTTCCAGCCCCCACGGTGCGACGCCCCAGAACGGGTGCTGCACGGCAAAGACGTTTGCGCTAGAGTTTCCTCCACAGAGCACGGCAGCTTGTCAGGTGAACGGGGGATGCGATGCAGCGCGATGCACGGGGAAAGGCGTATTCGACCAACGTCTTGATGACGGCTTTGGGCATCTCGCGGGGGACGCTTCGCTATTACGAGCAGCTCGGCCTCGTGAGCCCACAGCGTGACCCGGAGTCGAACTACCGCACCTACTCCAACGCCGACGTGTTTCGCGTCGTGGAGTGCGTCATGCTCAAAAACGCCGGATACCAGGTGCAGCATGCCAAAGAGACGCTCGTCGACAACCCCGTGGACGCGGCTGAGTTCGTGCAGGATTGCCTGACACAAAGCGAAGTGCAGCTGCGTCGGGCGCAGGCGGCGCACGAACGGTTCTCCCTGCTCCACGAGGTGGTTGCGCACCCCGATGCAGCCCCGCGCCTGGAGATGGCCGAGGAATGGCTCATCTACTACGACGGGTGCGAGGGCGGCTACGACCGCTTCGTGGCCAACCGCGCGCAGGACTCGTTACTGGAAGGGATGCCCATCTCCTCGTTCGCCGCAGTGCTCGACGGCGTCCCGATCGTTCGGCCGTCGCTCCTCGTCCTCCAGCTGGCAACCCTGGTGCACCCTGATCGGCTGGGCCGGATCTTCGACGGTCTATGGAGCCGGCGCCTGCTGTCCGCCCCGTCGGTCCGGCGCGAGCTCGACGGGCACGTGGAGCGCATCTCGTCCGAGGGCGGCACCCCGCTGGTCGTCGCCGCGCAGGACGGGTCCGGCCGCGGCCGGGTGCTGGGCGTCGTGCACCTCAAGGA
>CAKUKJ010000263.1 GCA_934662525.1 uncultured Coriobacteriales bacterium
ATCGACCTGCTGCATTACGAGTGGGGCTACGAGTTCCAGCCCCGCATGGAGTGCCCCTACCTCCAGGCGTACTTCCCCAAGGACGGCATCTGCACCATGTACACCGCCTTCGACCTCATGGACCAGAAGATTCAAGAGGCCGGTGCCACCTATGAGTACAACATCGAGATGACCACCCTCATCGTGGATGCGGACGGCACGGTGTGCGGCGCACGCTTCCTGCAAAAGGATGGCACCTACAAGGACATCAAGGCCGGCACCGTCGTGATCGCCACGGGCGGCTACGTCTCAAACCAGGAGTGGATGACCCAGTACGCCCCCGACTACGCCGACCTCGGCAACATCGTCTCCGGCCGCACCGGCGAGGGCATCAAGGCGGGTCTCGCCGTCGGCGGAACCCTGTTCGGCATGGGCCCCGTGAGCAACCTCAACCCGCGTTACGAAGCCGGTCACATGCTCGGCGTGCACTACCCGATTCTTGGCATCCTGCCCAACGGCAAGCGCTTCTACTGCGAGACTGCGGTGCACAACGCCGCGACCGGCGCCATTGCCGAGGGTTACCACGAGTGGTACACCATCTTCGACGACACGGCCATGAACGGCGTCGACCAGGAGCTGATCAAGCACGCCGGCGACGCCATCCAAACGGCCAGCACATTTGAAGAGCTTGCAGAGATGACGGGCATCCACCCCGACTACCTCCAAGCGACGTTCGACGAATGGGCGTCCATCTGCAACGGAGAGATGGAGGACCCCTTCGGCCGCACGCTCTTCCTGCAGGAGCTCCAGCCGCCGTTCTACTTCATCCGCAACGTCCCCGTGCGCTACAAGTCGCTCGGCGGCTTGAACGTCGACCTCGACTACCACGTGCTCGACGCCGACGAGAACCCCATCCCCAACCTCTATGCTTGCGGTTGCGCCGCCGGCACCGAGGACATCTGCCCCGCCGCCGCTTCCGGCATGATCGTGGGCACCACGGTGGTCAACGACCTGGCTTAGGGTCGGTTGTTAAAGACCCCTCTATGCAATGGGCGCGTGGGGGCGGGTCTGGGCTTGCCCCCACGCGTGTGATTCCAGCCAGCGTGAAGGCAGGCGGCTCTGATTCAGGCTGCCTGCCTTTTGTGTGTCAAACGCCTGGGTGCGCCAGTTCGCGCGCTCCCTATGCCCTCTTCAGCTCGTTGAACCGGAAGTTGCCCAGAGGGGTCTGGTTGAAGCCGGTGATGTCGGCACGCGTGGCGTTGGGCCAGGGCATTGTGAACAGCGGAATCCACACGGCCTGCTCGCGGAAGGTCTGCTGCATCTGCTGGTACATCTCCACGCGCTTGTCGTCGTCGATCTCGGCGTTGGCGGCGTCGTTCAAGGCCACCATGTCGTCGGGCTGGCGGTAGTTGGTGTCGAATCCCGAGGCCGAGTCGAAGTCGAACACCCACTGCATGAACTCGGAGGGATCCTGGATGTCGTCGGACCAGTAGTCGATGATCGTGTCGAAGTCCATGTCGTACATGCGGGTCTTATAGGAGGTGGCCTCGACCTCCTCGATGCTCACCGTCACGCCGATCTGAGCCCACTGCTGGGCGAGGATCATCGCCACCTGTTTTTCCACCTCGTTGCCGGAGCGGATGAGGATGGAGATGGGGAAGCCTCCGTCCAGGCCTGCCTGGGAAAGCAGCACCTTTGCGCCATCGATGTCGGGCTCGACGGGGTCGAGCGAGTGGTCGCAGTACTTGCTCGTGGGGGCGAAGATGGTGCCGATCGCGGTGCCGTAGCCGTAGAGCGCTACGTCCACGATCTCCTGCGGGTTGGTCGCCTTGATGAGCGCCTGGCGTGCCTCCTCGTGGGAGAGATACTCGTTCTCCACGTTGAGCGACATGAAGCGCGTGATGGTGGAGGGCATGGCCTCCACGGTGCAGTTGGCATCGCCCTCAAGCTGCATGAGGGTGGAGAGGGGCAGGTCGCATGCGATGTCGATGTCGCCGCCCTGCAGCTGGATCTGGCGCGAGGCGTCGTCGGCCACCACGCGGAACTCCAGGTCGGAGGTCGCCGGCACGCCCTCCTCGCGGTAGTTGGGGTTGGCGGTGAGGCTCAGGTACTCACCGCGCTTCCACTCCTTGATCATGTAGGCGCCCGTGCCGATGGGGCCGTCCACGTAGCGGTCCTCGCCCACCGACTCGAAGTAGGCCTTGCTCTGCACGCCAAGCGTGAAGATGCACAGGTTGGCCAGAGTGCTTGCGGCCTCGGTCTTCATGTATACGATGACGGTCGTGTCGTCGGGGCACTCGACGTGGTCGATGTTCTCCACGCACATGTGCCAGTTGGAGTCCTCGGCCTGGATGGCGCGGTCGAAGGTGAACTGCCAGTCGTCGGCGGTGACGGGGGAGCCGTCGGAGAACTTGAGGCCCTCCTTCACCTTGAACGTGTAGGTGCAGCCGTCCTCGGAGACGTCGTAGCTGTCGGCCAGGCATAGTTCGATGTCGCTTCCGTCGTCGCTCGTCAAGACGAGGCCCTCGAGGATGAGGTTGAAGATGAAGATGTTGGGGTTGCCCACGCAGGTTACGGGGTCGAGGTTGTCGGAGTCCTGCGCGCGGCCGATCACGATGGGCGCGGCGGCCTCGTCGGCCTGCGCGCAGGCCGGGGCCAGTGCGGCCAGCGCGCCGAGCGCGGCGGCGCCCTTGAGGAAGCCCCTGCGGTTCATGGAAAAGTCAGCGTTCATGTGTGAGCATCGCTTTCTGCTGATGCGCCTGCGGTCGCGCCCCCTTGGCGCTTTATGTCCGACGGGCAACAAGGGAGACATTGTAAAGCATGGCTGCATGGTTGTTGCTGGCATTTCTATTCATTTAAATGCATAGAAATCCGTCAAAGTTTATTCCTTATGAAAATGAGGAAGACGAACCTCTCTCTCCGAGGGCGACTTTCGGCGGCGCTGGGGTGTTGCCGGTCAGGCGCGCTGCTCGCCCGATATATGGATGAGAATGCCGCTTTGCATGCAGATTCCAAACGGGGCTTTTGGGTGGTTTCGAGTTTTCCCTGGTAAATGGCCTGCTTGATAACGGTCTGGAGTCTGTTTCGCTAAAAGCTGCATGCAAAACGGCACTCTCATCCAACAATGATTGCGCAGACGCGATGCCGTGGCGGGTTTGCGCTTTACAACAATACCCCATAGGGGTATCTTGTTTGCCAGCAAACCCCTAGGGGGTATGTGGCATTGCGAGTCAGGCGCTATAGACGCCATGCGAGAGATATCGTTTGCTGGAAGGAGGCAGACATGGGCGAATGCTGCCATGGGGATAACGATGCCTGCCGTGAGGAGGGGGAGCCGTCTTCGGCGCGCCCCCCGCAGGCCGAGCCCTGCTGTTGCGGTCGCCACAAGGCGACGCCGCGCGACGAGGCGTTCCAGGCGGATCTGCAGAAGCGCCTCAACCGTGCGATCGGCCAGCTCAACGGCGTGAAGGCCATGCTCAACGACAACCGCTACTGCGGCGACGTCCTGACGCAGCTCGCCGCCGCCGAGAGCGCGGTGCACCGGGTGAGCGAGATCATCCTGCGCAACCATATGCAGACGTGCGTGGTGGAGCAGATTCGAGCCGGCCACGACGAGGTGGTCGACGAGGCGATGGACCTCATTCACAGATTTGGAGGTAGGTAAGTGGCAACACAGGTGTTCGACGTCACGGGCATGACCTGCGCGGCGTGCTCGGCACGCGTGGAGAAGGCGGCGGGCGCGGTGCCCGGCGTGGAAAAAGCCGTCGTCAACCTGCTCAAGAACTCGATGGAGGTCACCTACTCGGGTGACGGTGCCGTGCTCGCGGCCATCTCCGAGGCGGTGGACAAGGCCGGTTACGGGGCGACCCCGCGCGTCAAGCGAGGCAGCGGCGCGGCGCAGGGTGCTCCTGCCGGCCCCACGCCCGCGCAACGCGCGCAGGCCGAGGCCAAGCGGGTGCGCATGAGGCTCATAGTGAGCTTCATCTTCACCATCCCCCTGTTCTACCTGGACATGGGCCATATGTATGGCTGGCCCTTGCCCGACGTTTTTACGGGCCACGCCAACATGATGACGTTTGGCCTCACGCAGTTCTTGCTCACCATTCCCGTCGTCGCGGTCAACTTCAAGTTTTTCCGCAACGGTCTCAAAGGCCTCATCCACAAGTCGCCCAACATGGACACGCTCGTTGCGCTGGGGTCGGCGGCGTCTCTGCTTTACAGCAT
>CAKUKJ010000264.1 GCA_934662525.1 uncultured Coriobacteriales bacterium
GTGGTGGAGACGCTAGGCCCGCACACCGAGGCAGATCCGGTCGCGTTGCTGCTCACCTTCCTGGCCGCCGCCGGCAACATCGTGGGGCTTGGCCCATGCGCTATCGCCGACGCCGCCCCGCACCTTGAGCAGCAGCGCTACGGCCCTGGTCGCAAGGTCCACGAGCTCGTCGCGCTCGGCGGGGGAGAGGCAGGCGAGGGGGGCGTCGAGCCGGGCGATGGCGCCCAGGCGGATGGCGGTGGCCGTCTTGTCCCCCTCGGGCGTGAGCACGGCCTCGACCACGCGGCGGTTCTCCTCGTTGCGGCGCTTCGTCACGAGGCCGAGGTCTTCCAGGGCGGCCACCGCGCGAGTGACATGTTCTTTCGAGACGCCCAGGCTGCCTGCAAGCTCGGTCATGCTGGCGGGCCCGAACAGCGCTATGCGCATGACGGCGTCTGCCTGCGTCTTGGTGAGCTGGCTGCAGTTGCCCGTCTGGGCGTAGCGCGCCAGGCAGTCGAAGGCGCAGGCTGCGTCGAGCAGCACTTCCTGCGGCATGAGCGTCGGGACGCGCGGTCGCACGAGGGCCAACGGGTTTCCGGGAGCCTCGGCGGTGTCGAGCGGGCCCGCCTCGCGTGCGCCGTTTGCGGGCGTCCCTGCGGCCTGCGCCGTCCCCGGTTGCTCGCCCGTCTCGGCGCTCATCTGGCTGTAATCGCCGCCGCACCCGTCGTCTGATTCCATGATGGGCATCCGCCTCGTCCAATCCCGTTGGTTTGCTTTCTCTTATTCGGCTATTTTGTGTTCAATATTGATAAATGTCAAATGATATCCTGAATTGCGGGTAGACTGCACAGTTGATTTTTATCAAGCGGTTGCGGTCCACGCGAGGCAGGGAATCTGAGTGTGGCCGACTGTCGAGAAGGGAGACTCATGGGTCTAGGACTTGCAAAGAACCAGCTACAGATGATAGGCATTCTTCTGACGGGTGCGTTCGTCGCCGTCTTGAACGCGACGTTGCTCACGCCCGCGTTGCCCACCATCATGGCGGATATGGGCGTTGCCTCCACAACCGTGCAGTGGCTCACCTCGGGATACGCCCTCACCGAGGCCGTCGTCATCCCGCTTGCGGCGTATCTCATGGGGCGCTTCTCCACGCGCAAGCTCTTTATCGGCGGCATGTCGCTCTTCATGTGCGGCAGCATCGTGGCGGCCGTGGCGCCGGTGTTCCCGCTGCTGCTTCTGGGCCGCGTGATGCAGGCGTGCGCCACAGGCTTTGTCATGCCCATGGTGTTCAGCGTCATCCTGCTCGTCATCCCGCGCGAGCGCCGCGGCTCGGCCATGGGCATCATCGGCCTCATCATCGGCTTTGCCCCCACCATCGGCCCGTCCCTGTCGGGCGTGCTGGTGGACACGGTGGGCTGGCGTGCCATTTTCGCCATCGTCGCCGTGGTGAGCGCAATCATCGTCTTCGGCGCCGTGCGCGTGCTGCCTGCATACGGTGAGTTCAGGCGCACCAAGTTCGACCTGCTTTCCGTCGTGCTTTCCACCTGCGGCCTCGTGTGCCTGCTGTACGGCCTGTCGTCGGTCAGCTCCTCCGCCAACCTCGCGCTCACTGCGGGCCTCATCGTCGCCGGAATCGTGCTCATCGGCCTGTATGCGTACCGCCAGCTTCACCTCGACGAGCCCATGCTGCGCGTCGGCATCCTCAAGACGGCCAACTACCGCACGGTTGTCATCATCATCGCCCTGTTCCAGGCGGCGCTCATCGGCATGGAGACCATCATGCCGCTTTACATCCAGGGCGTGCTCGGCCAGTCGGCCACGGTGAGCGGCCTGACCCTGCTGCCCGGCGCCCTCATCGGCGCATTCACGGGCATGCTTGCCGGCAGGCTGTTCGACAAGTTCGGCGTGCGCGTGCCCGTGCTCGTCGGTGCGGCGGTCATCCTGTGCGGCGTGGTGGGCTTCACGCAGTTCCATGTGGACTCGCCCATCTCGTTTGTCTCGGTCACCTACGCCGTGCTTGCCATCGGTATGCAGTTCACCATGACGCCGGTCAACACCTGGGGCGTCAACTCCCTGCCCAACGAGGCCATCCAGCACGCCCAGTCCACCTCCAACACCATCAACCAGGTGGCTGCCTCCTTCGGCACCGCGTTGCTCGTGTCGGTTGCCTCCACGGTCTCGGCCAACACGGTGGGCCTGACCGGCGCCGAGCAGCTCTTTGCCGGCTACCATGCGTCGTTCTGCACCACGGCGTTCCTCGCCGCGTGCGCCGTCGTGCTCATCCTCGTGTTTGTACGCGATAAGAAGAAGGCCGCCGGAGCCGGGGTCGCTGCGAAGGTGACGGGCGCCTCGGCACCGAGCGCGGCGCAGGGTTCGGATGCCGGCCAGCGTACCGCCGGGGACGCCTCGGACGAGGCATCTCTCGCCTTTGAGGCAGACAGCGACCCCGCCCCCTCCGAGGCGTTTGTCCGCGCGGCCGACAAGGCGCTTTCGGGCTTCACGCTGGAGCAGGTCATGAACCACAACGCCGCCACGGTGCCGTCCAGTGCCACCATGCAGGAGGTCGTCGGCATCCTCGCCTCCACCAATACTTCGGGCGTCTCGGTGGTGGACTCCGTCGGCAAGCTCGTGGGGTATGTGACCGACGGCGACGTCATGCGCTACCTGGCCCGCATGGAGTACAGCGTCTCGAACCCGTCGGCCGGTGTCTCCCTTGCCCTGAAGGACGACGATGACATCGAGGACCGTCTGGCCAAGCTTGCCGACCTCAACGTCATGGAGCTCGCCACCAAGCGCGTCATCTCGGTCGATATCGAGACGCCCCTCGACGTGGCTTGCGGCATCCTCGCCAAACGCCGTATCAAGAAGGTGCCCGTCACGCGCGACGGCGTCCTTGTGGGCGCCCTCTCCCGCCGCAACGTCCTCCATGCGATGATGAAGGCGAGCGGCAAGTAGGCAGGTGCCCTGCGCCTCGGGGCACGCGCCGCCTTCGCCTGATTTTTGCCTTTTCGTGCGCGTTCGGGCCGAGCCTCATAGTTTTGCGTTTCTCTGGGCTGCATCCGTTTGGGTGCGGCCCATTGCGTTGTTGGGATAGGCGATTGGGGTTCATCGCGCAGTAAAGACGGGATGCCTGCGCGCCCTTTGCTCCCTGTGGAGCCGATATCGCCGCGTTTTCGGGCATCGTGCTAGGTACCCGGAGCACTTGGCCGAGCGATTGCGGTGGGCTGAGGCGGGTATATCGGCTTTTTCCGGAGCGGAAAGCCCACAGACGCATCGCTTTCCCTTCCGGGATGCCTGCCTGGCCGAGAAACTGCCTATCACGAACCCCGGTTTCGCGGCGGTATCTGCCCAAAATCATGCAACGTCGTTTCCTGCGCTCGCATTGCCCTACTATGCTCTCTCGTCGGCGCAAACCAGCACGCTTACCTCGGAATAGAGGGTTTCGCCCATATTCCCCGAGTACAGCGAGAGCTCCGTCTCAAAGAAGTCGTCCTGCGCGGTCAGCCCGCGCCGGTCGAGCTCCTGGAGGATGGGGAGGTATGGCGCCGGGGGTTCCGGGGCGTCCCCAAGCTCTTCCTCAAACGTGCAGCTGCGCAACCATGCGAGGTACGTTCCTGCGGGCCTGACGACGTTTCCCGACCCGCTGCAAGTCGGCACGCACACATGGGCGTATCCCGGCGGCGTCCCCGCGGACATGTCTGCCTTGTCCAGACGATACACGAGCTGCAGCTCGCCGGTGGAGCCCCTTTCAAGCATATCGCGGTACAGCGTGGTGAACGAGCGAACCTGCTGCACCATCTGTGCGCCGTGCGTCTCGTCGCCATCAAGCGCCGGCAGGTGAACCTCGCGCAGGAAGCATCGCTCACGCCGCTCCAAGCGAAAAGTCGTGCCGGCCTGTCGCCATTCCTTAAGCGTGCGCATGCGACGCAGCGTCCCCTCAAGCAGCTGCTGCCGTCCGATCAGGCGGCGCCGCTCGCGCTCGATTGCCTCGATTCGCTCCGACAGCACCTCCTCCAACTCTTGGGAACTCGGCGTGTCGAGATAGAGCTTGATTTGCGCAAGGGTGCAGCCCGAGTCCTGGAGCGACTCGATGAGGATGAAATCGGCCCATTGCCATGCGGCATACAGGGCATATCCCGTCTTGCTCACTGCGGCCGGTTTCAGCAGGCCGATTGAACGGTAGTGGCGCAGCGTCTCTTTGGTGGTGGC
>CAKUKJ010000265.1 GCA_934662525.1 uncultured Coriobacteriales bacterium
CCAGGCTCAGGCTTAATCGCCAAGCTCTAGGCACCACGTGTTTTATGGGCCGTCCCTCGGGGCGGCCCTTTTTCGTATCCGTGGACGTATAATGCCCATCTGAACAGCAAACCACGGTTCTATGCGTCTTAGGCGCGCATGCAAGGAGTGACATGTCCCTCTCCATCGGTATCGTCGGCTTGCCCAATGTGGGCAAGTCCACGCTCTTCAATTCGTTGACCAAACAGAACATCCTGGCTGCGAATTACCCGTTTGCGACCATTGAGCCCAACCAAGGCATCGTGCCCGTGCCCGACGAGCGTCTCCAGAAGCTTGCCGACATCGTGCATCCCGGCCGCATCGTGCCGGCCACCGTTGAGTTCGTGGACATCGCAGGCCTCGTGAAGGGTGCCAGCCAGGGCGAGGGCCTCGGCAACCAGTTCCTTGCCAACATCCGCGAGTGCGACGCCATCTGCGAGGTCGTGCGCTACTTCGACGACCCCGATATCGTGCGCTCCGAGTGCTGCACCAACCCCGAGAGCGACTTCGACATCATTCGCACCGAGCTTGTGCTTGCCGACCTCGGCACCGTCGAGAAGGCCCTGCCTCGCCTTGAGAAGGACTCCAAGCGCGACAAGGACAGCCTTGCCAAGTATGAGACCGTAAAGCGTCTCGCTGCATGGATGAACGAGGGCAACCCTGCCCGCACCAGGGAGATGGACGACGAGGAGCGCGCACACCTCTACGACCTGCACCTCATGACCATGAAACCCATCATGGTGCTTGCCAACGTCGACGAGGACCAGGTCACCGCCGACCTGCCTGAGATTGGCGGTATCAAGCCTCTTCCCCTGTGCGCCAAGATCGAAAGCGAGCTCGCTGAGCTCGACGACGAGGACGCCGCCATGTACCTGGAGGACCTGGGCCTTAAGGAGTCGGGCCTCTCGCGCCTTGCAAAAGCCGCCTACAACCTTCTCGGCCTGCAGTCGTTCTTCACGGCGGGCGAGATGGAAGTCAAGGCCTGGACCATCCATATCGGCGACACGGCGCCTCAGGCCGCGGGCGTCATCCACTCCGACTTCGAGCGCGGCTTCATCCGTGCGGAGACCATCTCTTACGACGACTACATCGAGCTGGGCGGCGAGGCCGGTGCCAAGGCTGCCGGCAAGCTGCGCGTCGAGGGCAAGGACTATGTTGTCCAAGATGGCGACGTCATGCACTTTAGGTTCAACGTGTAGGTTGTTCTGGACAGGTTTCGATGGGGACTTTGAACGTTTCTTTCACGAGTAAGGAGCACATGCTGATGGCGACCACCGACCAGGTAGTCTACGTTCTCGACTTCGGCGCGCAATACGGCCAGCTCATCGCGCGCCGTGTCCGCGACTTGCACGTCTACTCGGAGATTGTGCCTTGCGACATCTCCGCATCCGAGCTTGCCACCAAGCGCCCCGCCGCACTCATCCTCTCAGGTGGCCCCGCCAGCGTCTATGCCGAGGACGCGCCGAAGGTCGACCCGGGCATCTTCGAGCTCGGCGTGCCTGTGCTTGGCTTCTGCTACGGCCATCAGATCACGGCCGTGACCCTGGGCGGCACGGTGGGCCACTCCGAGGTGGGCGAGTACGGCCATGCCGAGCTGCATCGTCAAGGTATCTCGCAGCTCTTCGAGGGCACGCCTGAGGAGCAGACTGTTTGGATGAGCCATCGCGATGCCGTCTCTGCGGTGCCCGAAGGCTTCACCGTCACCGCGTCCACCGACGTGTGCCCCGTCGCCGCCATGGAGTGCGCCGAGCGCCGTATCTACACCACGCAGTTCCACCCCGAGGTGCGCCACACCCCGCACGGCAACGAGCTGCTCTCCAACTTCTTGTTCAACATCGCGGGCCTCGAGCCCACCTGGACGATGGACAACATCGTGGAGCAGAAGGTCGCCGAGATTCGCGAGCAGGTAGGGGACAAGCGCGTCATCCTGGGCCTGTCGGGCGGCGTGGACTCCTCCGTCGTCGCAGCCCTGTGCGCCCGCGCCATCGGCAAGCAGCTCACCTGCGTCTTCGTGAACCACGGCCTTCTGCGCAAGGACGAGCCCGAGCAGGTTGAGGCCGTCTTCACGAAGCAGTTCGACGTCGATTTCGTGCACGTGCATGCTGAGGAGCGCTACCTCAAGCTTCTTGAGGGCGTGACTGACCCCGAGCAGAAGCGTCGCATCATCGGCACGCAGTTCTGGAACGAGTTCTTCGCTGTGGCCCAGGACATCGCCGAGGACGGTCGCCCCGTGCAGTTCATGGCCCAAGGCACCATCTACCCCGACATTATCGAGAGCGGCGCACGCAAGACGGGCGGCAAGGCTTCCACCATCAAGAGCCACCACAACCTCATCCCGTTCCCCGAGGGCGTCCACTTCGACCTTATCGAGCCTCTTGACCACTTCTTCAAGGATGAGGTGCGTGCACTCGGCACGGCACTCGGCTTGCCCGACCACATCGTGTATCGCCAGCCGTTCCCCGGGCCCGGCCTTGCCATCCGCATCATCGGCGCCGTGGACGAGGAGAAGCTCACCATTCTCAAGGGCGCCGACGCCATCGTGCGCGAGGAGCTTGACGCTTACAACGAGCGCCTCTACCAGGAAACGGGCGAGCGCAACTCCGAGCACTCCTGTTGGCAGTACTTCGCGGTGCTGCCCGACATCAAGAGCGTGGGCGTCATGGGAGACGAGCGCACCTACCAGCGCCCCATCATCCTGCGTGCCGTGGAGAGCTCCGACGCTATGACGGCCGACTGGGCCAAGCTGCCCTACGATGTTCTGTCCAAGATCTCCGGCCGCATTGTGGCCGAGGTCCCCGGTGCCAACCGCGTGTGCTACGACATCACGTCCAAGCCCCCGGCGACGATTGAGTGGGAGTAACTGATATCTAGCGTTTCCGAGCCCCTGACCTGCACAAACAGATCAGGGGCTTTTCATTTGGCAACCTCTGGGCAACCTTTGCGGTTTCGCGCCCCGTGAAATGTTCATGCTTGCATTGTTGCAACCTCTGCGACGTGAACAAGGGACGCAGCGCTGTTCGCGCTAGGGTCTATGCCGACACTGATCAATGCCCTCGATGCTTCTGTCCGCGCTTCAGTTTTCTCTGCTCGAAGCGCGCCTCCGCCTCGTCCGCACGCCCACGACTACCCGACGGGGACTGCGTTTCATCTCTGATGTGCGCAGTATAACATGCGCGAATGCGCCCGGTATCGCTGCGGACATGGCACGACCGGGATTCGCTCCTCGACGCATCCTTGTGTACATTGCCTTCTCGGTTTCGAAACTTTAAAATAATTCGAGTTTCGAAACCAAGAAGGAGCGGATGATGGCTTGGGTAGACCGCAATACGTACATGGAGCGGCTTTGGGCGCTCGAGGGCACCCGGGACATCAAGGTGATCACGGGGATGCGCCGCTCCGGCAAGTCTGAGCTCATGAAGGCGTTCTTCTCCTCCGTCGCGCGGAAGGACCCGTCCTCCAACAACGTCTACATCGACCTGCTGGACCTCGACAACGAGCCGCTGCTCGAGTACCACGCGCTGCATTGCGAAATCATAGAGCGGCACAAAGAGGGCACCCACAACCGCCTCTTCATCGACGAGGTGCAGCTGTGCGAGGGCTTCGAGAAGGCAATTAACAGCATTCACGCGCGCGGAGGATGGGATATCTACCTCACGGGATCAAATGCGTTCCTCCTGAGTTCGGACCTGGCGACCCTGTTCACGGGGCGTCACAGGGAGGTTCACATCCTCCCTTTCAGCTTCGGCGAATACCGCTCCTACTTTGGCGAGCAAGGGATCGTCGACGACGACTTCGACGGGTTCATCAGACGCGGCGGGCTCGCCGGGTCCTACGATTACGATGACATCTCGGAGTCGTACGGTTACATCCGCGATGTCTATAAGACCATCCTCACGCGCGACCTTGTTCAGAAGTTCTCGCTGCCTGATTCCACCGTGCTGGAGAGGCTGTCTGAGTACATGATGGATAATTCCGGCAACCTCAACTCGCCTAACAACATCGCCAACGTGCTCGACGCCAACAGGGTTCCCACCAACCACGTCACCGTCGGGCGCTACATCTCCTACCTCCGCGACGCCTTCGTCTTCTATGAGGCGAAGCGCTACGATATCAAGGGGAAGAAGTACCTGAGTACGCAGGCGAAGCATTATGTCTGCGACTCCGG
>CAKUKJ010000266.1 GCA_934662525.1 uncultured Coriobacteriales bacterium
TGTGGGACCCGTGCATCGCGAGCCCATGCAGGCGGGCGTGTGCCACTCGATCGAGCCCGGCATCTACCTGCCCGGCAAGTTCGGCGTGCGCATCGAGGACCTCTGCATCGTGCAGGAGTCCGGCGGAGAGATCATCAACCGCTACCCCCATGATCTCGACGTGATTGCGTAAGGGAGGTGTCAACATCCTATCTGGTTCACTCGTACTCGTGAATTTTGCAGTTTGGTGGTCATTTTCACTCGTTCGCATGAAAATGACCACCGAGCGCTATGATTCACTCGTTCGCATGAATCACTCATAGGAGGGCCTTCCATGCCGCTTGTCACAGACGTTTCGGAATTTGGCGCGCTTATCCGGCAAGCGCGCAAGGAACAGGGGCTCACGCAGACCGACCTTGCCGAGTGGTGCGGCGTGGGCATCAACTTCGTCTCCGATGTCGAGCGCGGCAAGCCCACCGTTGAGATGGGCCGTGCCCTTCGCCTCGCCCAGATGCTTGGCCTCGACGTCGTGGCGCAAAAGAGAGGCGCACGATGAACTGCCTGGGCGTTTATCGCGTTATGGGCAATGTTACCGAGCTCGTGGGGCATCTGAACATGGATGACGGCTCGTTTGCCTATGACTCTGAGTACCTGCAAAGCCAAGGCGCTGCGGCCCTTTCCTGCTCCCTGCCCCTTTCCACCGGTAAGTTTTCTGCAGATGCGGCCCGTCCTTATTTTGAGGGCCTCCTGCCGGAAGGTAACGCGAGACAAGCGGTTGCCGCAATGCTCCATGTTCGCGATGAGGATTATCTGGCAATGCTCGCCGGGTATGGTTTTGAGTGCACCGGCGACGTAGTCATTGCACGCAATAAAGCAGCCCTGATGGGCGGATACGCCCCCATCGATGCCATCAACCTGGCTTGCGAGCTGGGCGAAGGCAGGGCGGCTGAAATCAACGGCGTCTCCCGTCTTTCGTTGGCGGGCACACAAAACTAGGTGGGCTTATACCATGACCCCCGTGCCGTTTCATGGGATGCTGGTTGGCACAAGCCCCTTGGCGGTGCCGCCTCTACGCATATCCTCAAGACATCGGCAAAACGCAACGTGCTCTACCTGGAATATCTTTGCACTAAAGCGGCTGGGAGATGCGGGATTCCTGTCGCTAAGGTCGAGCTCCTGAATCTGGGCGGCCCTGTTCTGTGTAGCGAGCGTTACGACCGGACGGTAGGCGAGGCGACGAGCGATATGCGTGTGCTCCGTCGTCATCAGGAGGATTTCACCCAGGCGTTCGACATTCTTCCTGGTTCAAAATATGCCGAGCTTGAAGGGGGTACCGCGCACCGTATCGCCGATTTCATCCATCGTAGGTTTGCGCGCCCCATTCAGGCCGTAGATGCATTTGCTCGTTTGACGCTGTTCAACTACCTCATCGGCAATTGCGACAACCACCTCAAGAACGTCTCGATTCTGTATTCGTCAGACTGGCGAGGATTGACATTGGCGCCCGCTTACGATCTCGTCTGCACCACGTGGTTTCCTGACCTGTCGCGAGAGATGGGAATGCGCCTGGGGGGCGAGGAGAGAATTGACGAGGTTGGGCCTGAACATATCGCGACGTTCGCCAGCGAGATGGGCGTGCCTCTAAAGCGTTTGGAAGCAATATGTGCCGACCTTGCCTCCCATGTTGACGACGCCATCGACGCTGCGGCTGCCTCTGCCCCTCTTGCGTTTGACGAACTCGAATGGAAAGCCGCCGACTTGCGTGAGGACATTGCCCCACGAAGGGCCGTGCTTGAGCGGGTGGCGAGCTGAAAGGCGCCGACTTTAGGTTGCCCTAGAGTCGGCGCCTTGAATCAAGGCATGCTTTGCGTCGAGGCTCGCAAGAGATCCGGTTTGTTCCGTGTTCTCGTCTACTCCACGTAGAACACGCAGGGTTCGGTCCCGGCCTCGGGCTGCCAGGGTTGCGCGCCTGCGGCCACGAGCTTGGCTGCCTCGGAGTCGGGGTCGTCCAGGTCGCCGAAGACGCGGGCGTTGGCCGGGCAGGCGGCCACGCAGAAGGGCTCCCCGCCTTTGGCCGAGCGCACGGCGCAGAACGTGCACTTGCTCGACTTGCCGGTGTCCTCGTTGATGACGGGCGCGCCGTAGGGGCAGGCGTCGACGCACGCGCCGCAGCCGATGCAGACCTCGGGGTCGGGGCTCACGATGCCCGTCGCGGGGTCCTTTGCCATGGCGCCGGTGGGACAGGCCGCCACGCACGCGGGGTTGTCGCAGTGGTTGCACAGCGTGGGGCGGAACTTGAGCACCGGCGTGGGGAAGGTGCCCGTGGGCTGGTACACCTCGTCGCCGTCGAAGCTCAGCACGTGCGACCAAAGCACGTCGGCTGGCAGCTCGTGGGAGATGTTGCAGCTCACGGCGCATGTCTGGCAGCCCACGCACACGGTCGTGTCGATCACCATGCCGAATCGCTTGTTATCAGCCATCTTCAGTCCTCCTTGGGTTTGCTCAGTGCGCGCGTCTTACTCGGCGTCCATGCCGCACGCCTCGGCGGCCAGGGTGGACGCCGTCTTCTCGGCCACCTCGTCGGCGCTGCCGTCTTCGGCCTTCTCCACCTGCACGAGCACGTCGTAGAAGGCGGCGTTCGTCTCGCTGTAGGCCTCCTCGGCGTCGCAGATGGTGAAGTGGGTCAGGTTCTGGTAGCAGGAGTTCTTGAGCGTGAAGTCGGGCGTCCAGCCGCTCTGCGTGGCCACCGTGCCGGGGATGATGCCCTCGGTGAGGAACACGCGCACGTAGAACTCGCCGCGGTCGTTGTACACGCGCACCATGTCGCCGTGCTCAAGGCCGCGCTCGGCGGCGTCGGCCGGGTTCATCTGCAGCAGCGGCTCGGACTGCACGTTTGCCAGCGCCGGGGCCAGCATGTGCTGCGTATGCACGTTGAGGCGGTCGTGGTACTGGATGAACACGAGCGGGTACTTCTCGGCGAGCTCGCCTGTGCGCGGGTCCTCGCAGGGGGGCAGCCAGGTGGGAACCTCCTCGTCGAAGTCCGCCATGCTCTCGGTGTAGAACTCGAACTTGCCGGTGGGCGTGGCGTAGCCCTGGCCGTCCGCATAGACGATGGCCGGGTCGTACACGGCGTCGGAGCGTCCGTAGATGCCCTGCTCCACCACGTCGCGGTCCCAGTCGAAGTCGTCCCATGCGGGGTGGTCGGTCGTCACGAACTCGCGGACCCACTCCTCGTCGGTCTTGTCCCAGTACTGCCCCACGCCGGTGCGCTGGGCCAGCATGGTCATGATCTCGACGTCGGACTTGCTCTCGCCGAGCGGGGCGATGGAGGGCTGGTTGAACATGACCCACGGGCTGCGGTTGATGATGTCCCAGTGCTCCCAGTACGTGGTGGCGGGCAGCACGATGTCGGAGTACTTGGCCGTCCACGTCCACCAGGGGTCCACCGTCACGATGAAGTCCATGCCGGGGATGACGCTGTCCACGATGCGGTTGGAGTCCGGGCTCATGTTGATGAAGTTCGAGTTGGCAAACCACATGAACTTGATGGGCATGGGGTCGGCCTTCTCCGCCGCGCTGTAGAGCACCGAGGTGGAGAGCATGTTGGCCTGCTTGCCGGTGTTTGCCCAGCCGTCGAAGTTGAAGACGGGGCCGGTGTAGTCGGCCACGGGGCGCGTGGTGGCCGTACCGCCCGCGTGGCTCGCGCCGCCGCCGGGCACGCCGATGTAGCCCGCCACCATGGCAAGGGTCGCCACGGCGCGGAAGGGGGCGTAGGAGTGGTAGACGCGCTGCATGCCCTGGCCCATGCGGATGCCCGCGGGCTGGGCGTCGGCGTACTCCTGCGCTAGGCGCGTGACGGTGTCGGCGTCGATGCCGCAGACCTGGGCGGTGTACTCGGGCGTGTAGGGGGCCACGGCGTCCACGAGGTGGTCGTAGGCGGTGCGGCAGGCGACGCCGCCGACCTCGAAGCTGCCGGAGAGCGCCGGCTGCACGGGGCCGGCCTTGATGTCGGCTGCGGCGGGGGCTGCCACGGCGGCCTGCGTGGCCTCATCCCACACCAGGTAGTTTCCGTCGGCGTCGCGCAGGTACTGCTTGGTGGCCTCGTCTATCAGATAAGGGGCCGAGCTTTCGGAGACGAGCTTGTCGGTGGCCTGGCGGTCGTTGGAGACGATCCAGTTCATCATGCCCAGTGC
>CAKUKJ010000267.1 GCA_934662525.1 uncultured Coriobacteriales bacterium
GACCGCCGCCCTCCGGGCGCTCGAATTCGATCGTATCGTCGAGATGGTGCGCGCCTTCTCGCTCACGCCAATGGGCGACGAGCAGTTGTCGGCACTGTCGCCCTCGACCGACTTCGAGGAGGTGGCGGAGCGCCTGGCAGCACTAGACGAAGAGGCGACCCGGCTGGCGCTAACCCTCAAGCACCGGGCCGAGCTGCGCGCCCACCCGCGCGTGCGGCTGCTGACCCGCACCACTGCCTTCCACCACGGCCTGCAGAACTTCGTGGCGCTGGCGCAAATCCTCGATCGGCCCGACGGGCTGCGGGAGAGGCTGTGGCAGGTGCGCGCGAGGCGGGTCGTGCTGGCGACGGGCGCGATCGAGCGGCCGCTGCCGTTCTCCGGCAACGACCGTCCCGGCGTAATCCTTCAGAAAGCGCTCGAGCCACGCCACCGACTCGGCATCGAGGTGGTTCGTCGGCTCGTCGAGAAGCAGCAGGTCGGGGGCCTCGAGCAGAATCTTGCAGAGGGCCACGCGGCGCCGCTCGCCGCCAGACAGAACGCTCACCGGCGCATCGGGGTCGGGGCACTGCAGCGCGTCCATGGCCTGGGACAGCTGCGAGTCGAGGTCCCAGCCGTTCGCGGCGTCGATCTCGTCCTGCAGGCGGCCCATCTCGGCCATGAGCGCGTCGAAGTCGGCATCGGGGGCGGCCATCTCCTCGCCGATCTGGTTGAAGCGCTCAACCTTGGCGATGACGTCGGCGAAGGCCATGCGGATGTTCTCCACGACGGTCTTGGAGTCGTCGAGCGGGGGCTCCTGCTCGAGCAGGCCCACCGTGAAGCCAGGGGTAAGCCTGCACTCGCCCGCCGAGCACTCCAGGCGACCCGCCATGACCTTGAGCAGGGTGGACTTGCCCATGCCGTTGGGGCCCACGACGCCGATCTTCGCACCGGGGAAGAAGCCCATCGTCACCTCGTCGAGGATGACCTTGTCGCCATAGGCGAGACGGGCCCCGTGCATTTGGAAGACGAACTCCGCCACTTACGCCTCCTTGCGGGGCAGCTCGACGGCAGCGGCGTCGTGACCCGGGTTGAAGGGGATGCCGGCCTTCTCCATCTCGCGATACTGGGCGCTCGCGGTGAACATGACGTCGGCCGAGGAGTTGAGGGCGGTCTCGCAGGAGTCCTGGATCACGCCGATGATGAAGCCGATGGCGACCATCTGCATGGCGATGTCGTTGGAGATGCCGAACAGCGAGCACGCCAGCGGGATGAGCAGCAGCGAGCCGCCGGCAACGCCGGAGGCGCCGCAGGCCGACACGGCGGCCAGGACCGACAGGATGATGGCCGTGGGGATGTCGATGGAGATGCCGAGCGTGTTGGCTGCGGCCATGGCCATGACGGTGATGGTGACGGCGGCGCCGCCCATGTTGATCGTGGCGCCGAGCGGGATGGACACCGAGTAGCCGTCCTTATGCAGGCCGAGCTTCTCGCACAGGTTCATGTTCACGGGGATGTTGGCGGCGGAGCTGCGGGTGAAGAAGGCGGTGAGGCCGGAGTCCTTCAGGCAGCGGAAGATGAGCGGGTAGGGGTTCTTGTGGAAGCAGCAGAACGCGATGATGGGATAGATGACGAGGGCGACGAAGAACATGCAGCCCACGAGCACCAGGATGAGCGCGCCGTACTCGGTGAAGATCTCCACGCCGGAAGTCACGACGGCGGAGTACACCAGGCCGCAGATGCCGAAGGGGGCGAGCTGGATGACCCAGCGCACGACCGTGTTCACGCCGTCGGAGATGGAGCTCAGCACCTCGCGCACGGCGGCAGGGGCCTTGCGCAGCGCGATGCCCAGGGCGACGGCCCACGTGAGGATGCCCAGATAGTTGGCGTTCGTAAGCGCCGCGATGGGGTTGCAGAACATGTTGAGGATGAGGGTGGACAGCACCGAGCCGATTCCCTCAGGCGAGCTCTGCGACACGTCGGACGCATCGGCGAGCGTGACGGTAAGCGGGAAGATGTACATGGCGATGACCGCCACGGCCGCAGCCGCGAAGGTGGCGACGATGTAGAGCACGATGATGTTCTTCATGCCGCCGGAGGTCTTGGCGTTTGCCAGGGCGCTCATGACGAGGAAGAACACGAGAACCGGGGCGACGCCCTTCAGCGCGCTCACGAAGATGGAGCCGAGCAGCTCGATGAAGTCGTTGCCGGTCGTGAGGCCCGGGATAAAGGCCAGGATGATGCCGATGACCAAGCCGATGAGGATGCGAAGGATCAGGCTTGAGTTAGCCCACTTCGATCCGAGGTCTTTCACGGACATGGGATGTCCCCTTTCCTCGCCGCAGGCCACACCTGCGCACTGATACGGATGCTGCGAATAGTAGCGCATAAAACACCCAATGACCTGCCTGAACCGCTCACAGATAGGCTCTGAAACACGTTGGTAACCTTACGCGGCGCAAAAGGGGCGCCCGCTTTGCAGCAAGCACCCCCTCAAGACGCATATATGCACATGTATGATGGAGCCGGCTCAGCGTCCCGCCTGTCTTGCCCTACTCGCAGTCCTTGAGCTTGCCGGCCTGGGCAAGGGCGGTGAGCTTCACCATCATGACGTCCTCCACCTCGGGCACGAACGCCGTGCGGGCCTCTGGCGTGGCGAAGTGGGTGCGCATGTAGCCGCCGCACTCGCTGCACACGTGCACGCGGTGCGCCTCGTCGCCCTCCAGGCTCACATAGCGCAGATGGCCCTGGTGCTGGGTGCCGCAGCACGCGCAGCGCACGCGCTCGAACCCCCAGGTTGCCCCGCACTGCCCGCAGTAGAGCGTGCGGACGTTCGCCTTGCTGGCGTCGGTGGGACCGACATGGGCAAGCGTGGCCTGGCCGCCGCACACGGGGCACAAAAGCGGCTTGGAGTGCTCGAAGGCACCCTCGTCCACCTCGTGCTTGACGGCGGCAAGCTCCAGCTCGGCCACAGGCTGCAGCTGGCTGCGCAGCGCAAGCGAAAGCACCATGCAGGTGAGGCGCACCCGTTCCATGGCGGCAGGCGAGGCCTCCTGCTCCTCCATGATGTCGTTGGCCAGCGACTCGATCCACCCCTCCGGGTCGGTACCCGCCATCTCCAGCGGCTCGGCCTCAACGACCTCGCCCCACCTCACGCGCGACAGGTGCGCGCAGGCGTCGGCCGAGAACGTCCCCTGGTCCGAGATGTAGCCCGCGAGCTCGCGGGCGCACGACGCCAGGCGACGGGCGTCGATGGCGGCGGGGACATAGCGCAAAAACGGCTTTCCGCCCCAGTACCAGGAGAGCAGCTCCTCTTTGGCGGGGATCGTCTTCGCATCGATTGCCTGAGCGGCAGCGTCGGCATGCTTTTGCTGAATCTGCCAGATACCCTTGAAGAACTCAAGGCGCGCCATGTCGTCGGCCGCCGCGACGGGCCGATACGCCTCCACAACGGCTTTGATTTGCTCCAGGTTCATTGATGATGTCCTTTCAGTCGGCACTGTCGGTGACTCGCTGGCCGATTGTAACGAAAACCGCCCGCCGACAGACGCTCGTCGGCGGGCGGCACAGTTTGGTGCACGAGCACGTGGAGCCGGGGCTGGTAGGTTTCCCCGGCCCCGGGGAGATGCTTGCCGGCCAATGTGCGACCGGGCAGGGCACTTGAGCTACTTGCAGGGCTTCTCGACGATGTTCTTGCCGCTCTCGATCTCCTCGCGCGCCCAGTGGCCCCAGTGGTACAGGGCCGCGGACTCGCTGACGGTGCCGTCGCCGAACATGAGCTTGGCGCAGCCCTTGTAAGGCTGGAACAGGCCGCCGCCCAGGAAGATGTGGGCCATGCCGAACACGCAGATGAGGAAGAAGCCGATGTCGTGGAGCAGGAGCCACACGGCATGGGCGCCCGCGCTCAGCTCGACGATGCCCATGTTGCCCAGGGTGAGGGCAACGCCCGTCACGGCCATGAGCAGGCACAGGATGATGAGCATGCCGTCGGCGAAACGCTGGCCCGACTTGTTCTGGTGCTGGTCGGGCATATGGAGCCAGCGGGCGAGGAAGAGGTACGGCAGGAAGAGCATGAGCCACTTCTTGTCATCCTTGTCCCACTTCGAGAGGAAGTCTTCCTTCACGATGTGCCAGGCGCCCTTGGGAGCCAGGATGAGGCTGATGAGCG
>CAKUKJ010000268.1 GCA_934662525.1 uncultured Coriobacteriales bacterium
GCCTGACCCTGCTCGTGATCAACCGACGCCTGAGGGCGGCCGTGGCCGCAGCCCAGGAGGCGAACGAGACCAAGACGAGGTTCCTCGCCTCCATGTCGCACGATATCCGAACGCCGATGAACGCAGTGCTGGGAATGACGGCAATCGCCAAGGAGCACGTCGCCGAGCCCGAGCGCGTGACCGAGTACCTGGACAAGATAGCCCTGTCGGGCAACCACCTGCTCACGCTCATCAACGACATCCTCGACATCTCGCAGATAGAGAGCGGCAGGATGGCCCTTGGCCCCGCCGCTTTCTCGGTGAGGGAAGCCGTGGACGGCGCGGTGGACATCCTCAAGGTACAGGCCGACAGCAAGCGCATCGCCCTCACCCAGCGCGAAGGCGACCTGCCTTGCGACACCCTTGCGGGCGACAGGCTCCGCATCTCCCAGATTCTCATCAACCTTCTGACGAATGCGGTGAAATACACGCCCGAGGGAGGCAGGGTGTCGATCAGCACGCATGAGGAGCCCGTCGAGAGGCAGGGCGGCTCCCTCGATACCGAGCGTGTACGCCTTATCTTCGTCATCGAGGACAACGGGATGGGCATGACCGAAGAGTTCCAAAAGGTCATGTACGACTCCTTCTCGCGGGCCACGACGTCTCAGCTCAACACCGTGCAGGGAACAGGGCTGGGACTGGCCATCGTCAAACGCCTGGTAGACCTCATGGAAGGCACCATCGAGTGCGTCAGCGCGCCGCAAAGCGGCACTCGTTTCACCGTAAGGCTCGAGCTGCCCGCAGCACAAGGCGCACCCGGCTTCGCGCAGGCCGGCGCCGAGCGGACGCCGCAGGCGGCTGAGGGCATGCACGTCCTCGTCGCCGAGGACAACGACCTCAACTGGGAGATCGTGTGCGCGCTGCTCGAGTCGAACGGCGTCACCTGCGAGCGCGCCGAAAACGGCGCCGCCTGCCTGGACAAGCTCGAGGCCGCCCCCGCAGGCACGTTCGACGCCGTGTTCATGGACGTGCAGATGCCCGTGATGAACGGCCTTGAGGCGGCACGGGCGATTCGAGGCCTGGCCAACCCCGGCCTGAGGGACATCCCCATCATCGCGATGACGGCGGACGCCTTTGCGCAAGACGTGCAGGCCTGCCTCGACGCGGGGATGGACGCCCACATCTCAAAACCCATCGACATCAAGGCCGCGCTGCTGTGCATGGTGCGGCTGGTGACCGCAAGGCAAAACAAAGGAAAGGACGCGTGACCACGACCATGGGCAACCTCACAAGAAGGGAGGCGCTGACAACCGGAGCATGCGCGACCGTCGCGATGTGCGCCGCAGCGCTAGGAATCGCGGGATGCTCGAGCGAGCCCGCCTCCGAAGAACAGCAGGACGGCTTCACGCCTCGGCTCGACACGCAGGCAAAGATCGATCTCGACATCACCGGCCCATTCGGCAATTTCGAGGCGCTCGACCAGGTGGAGGTTGACTTCAACAAGCTCTACCCCAACGTCACGTTCTACTACGAGCAGTCGGGCGGCGATTTGGGCTCGGGCAACCTCGCCGACATCTTCAGCACGTCCGATGAAAACCTGTATTTTCCCGATGACAGCGCGAAATACGTGGCCACGCGCTGCATGGACCTCTCGGGCGAGGACATCGACACCTCGGAGGTGGAGCAGCCCTACCTTGACGCATGCACTGTCGAGGGCAAGCTCCTGAGCCTGCCCGTCTCGCTGAAAGTCGACGGCATGGTGGTCAATGAGACCTTGCTTGAAAAGGAGGGGCTCGAGGTCCCGAAGAGGTGGGACGAGTTTCTGGCGGCGCTCGACGCACTTAAGGGGCTTGGGTACACGCCCATCCAGGGCCCGGTCGACGCCGTGTATGCGAACCTCATTTCCGGCATGGTGGGCTACCTCGTCGGCACCGATGCCGACCTGCAGAGAACAATCGCAGACGGGGATTTGGAGGCTGCGCAAGAGAAGGTGGCCCCGGCCTTCGAGCGCCTGGCCGAGATCGTTGACGGCGGATACACCGACTACGACACGAACGGCACGTACCCCTTCGACAACTACGACGGTGCAATCATGGCCTTCTTCGAGGGGAACGTCCCCTTCTGGGTGTGCGACACCGAGAAGTTCAGCGGCATGAAGAAGCGCGAGAGCAAGTCCGAGGCTTTCAGCGCCGAGCCGTTCGAGTACCGCTTCATGGGCGTGCCGATCGCCGACGACGGGGCCTACGTGACGCGCAAGGCCTGGTACGGGTTCTCGGTCAACAGCGACGGCGAAAACGCCGACTACGCGCTGGAGTTCGTGCGCTTCCTGGCGACGCGGCCCGAGCTGGAGAACATCGCGGCCATCAAGGGCGTGCCCTGCGTCATGGCCGAGGAGAGCAACGAGCGCTATGCCGGCATCGATGCGAAAGACGACCTGAACAAGACCTACTGCTCCGACGGCACGGTGGACACCGCCGTGCTCAACGCGCTGCGCAACGCCGCCAAGAGCTATGCCGACGGCGAGGCGACCCTCGAGGAGGCCGAGGCGGCCTTCGTGAGCTCGTGCACCGAGCTGGCGGCGAAGCGGGTGAGGTAGGCAGGGGGCGGATTCGCCCTCAAACGGCGAGCCGAGGAGAAGGCGTCCAACCTGGGGGGAATGTCTACGGGTTGGACGCCTTCTTGTATCGGACGGTTTCAACGACCGGGCTGTCATGCCTTGCCACAAGCAGATTTCAGACACCGAGAACGCCAATGGGAATGACATAAACACCGTCGGCTCTGCGATGGGCCACACCGCAGGATGTGACAACGGCAAGGAACGACGGCTCCGCGTTTCTGGCCGCCGGGTTTCTCGCGACTTTGTTGCGCAACCGGAGCAAAGAGGCAGCTCCCTCGTCGGATTTGCCCTCGCCGACCTTGACCTCTATGCCGGCCCAACGGCCATCCGCAAGCTCAAGGACGAAATCGACCTCGAGCCCGTCGGCGTCGCGATAGTAATGGACAGGATCCGAGGAAGCTGCGGGATTCGCGGCCACGTAAACCGCCAAATCGCGCGCCACAAGCGACTCAAAAAGCAGCCCAAACGTTTGAGAGTCATCGAGAATACGGCCTGCTGACATGCTTAGCAGGGCAATCGGGATTGACGGATCGCAGAAATAGTATTTCGGCTTTATGCGCAAACGCGATTTCGACCGCACAGGCGCGTCCCATCCCCCAATTGTATCGACGATATAGAGGTCGCGAAGAAGTTCCAGGTATTCGGATGCCGTGGACTCCACACGACCGATGTCTTGCGCAACAGTCGACATCTTCGGTGCCTGGGCAAGATTGCGTGCAAGCGAAAGGGCCGTGTTGCGGGCAACGCGCGCGTCTTTGCCGCGTTTTGCCCGCATGATGTCGGGGTCAAACGTCGCATCGAGGTACTGACGGACATATTCCAAGCCGTCATTAATACCGCGCGAGACCAGCAACGGCCAACCGCCACGACACATTGCGCCCACAATGTCGCCCAGACCGGTTTTTGATATGACCGGTTCAAACTTGCCGTCAAACAAGCCGGAAAGGGAGATGCCCCCACTCGACTCGCCGGACTCAACAAGCGACATGGGGCGCATCCTGACGCGCGCAATCCTGCCCGCCCCATCATGCAGCACCTTTCCATGCCCGGGAGTCGACGACCCCGTGAGCACAACAAGCCCAGGCTCGCCGTCTTCATCATCGACCATCCTGCGAGCGGCATCCCAAATGGCCGGCGCATCCTGCCATTCGTCCACAAGATGGGGGCGTTCACCCACAAGCGCAAGAGACGGCTCGGCCTGATACAGCTCAGAATTCGCACCGGTGACCGTTGTCTCGCTCGCGCACACTTGCTGCGCGCATCGCGTTTTGCCCGACCATTTGGTCCCATACACCTCGACAGCGCCGAAGACAGCGAGACGTCTCTTCAGTTCGTCATCGACGATGCGATGGATGTATGCTCGCTTAGGCATTAGACCGTCCCTCAACTCAAACAACTTACGAAACATGCTTTTCGCCGGCATTGTAACAATGATTTTAGAGGATTTTCAACATTGATTTTATAGGAAGTTCAACATGGATTTTATCGTATCTTCAACAAGAGTTTTAGAGTTCGTGAGTCGTAGAT
>CAKUKJ010000269.1 GCA_934662525.1 uncultured Coriobacteriales bacterium
CCTGATCGATGGCGATGTGCGTGGACTCGCTCACCGGGTGCGTGTTCGAGGGCAGGTGCGGCCAGCTCACCGTGGGCTGGATGGTAGCGGCGTCGATCTTGTAGACCTTCGCGTACTCGGCGTCGGGGTCGGAGTGGTACTCGACGTAGGGGCGCTCGCAGCGGTCGCGCAACCACTCGCGGGCCAGGTCGTCGACCTCGATGAGGCCGGCCTTGCCGCCTGCCTCGATGGCCATGTTCGACATGGTGAGGCGGCCCTCCATGCTCATGGAGCGGATGGCGCTGCCGGTGAACTCCATGGCGGAGTACAGGGCACCGTCGACGCCGATCATGCCGATGATGTGCAGGATGACGTCTTTGCCGCACACGCCGGGGGCAAGCTCGCCGTCGATCTCGAACTTGATGGTGGGCGGTACCTTGAACCACGCGCGGCCGGTGGCCAGACCCACGCCGGCGTCGGTGGAACCCACGCCCGTGGAGAAGGCCCCGAGGGCGCCGTAGGTGCAGGTGTGCGAGTCGGCGCCGATGATGAGGTCGCCGGGGACGACGACGCCCTTCTCGGGCAGCAGGGCATGCTCGACGCCCATGCAGCCCACCTCGTAGTAGTGGGTCACGCCCTGGACGCGCGCAAAGTCGCGCACCGTCTTGGCCTGCTCGGCGCTCTTGATGTCCTTGTTGGGCGTGTAGTGGTCGGGCACGAGGCACACGCGCGTGGGGTCGAAGACCTTCTCCGCGCCAAGCTCGTTGAAGACCTTGATGGCGATGGGGGCCGTGATGTCGTTGGCAAGGACGATGTCGAGGTCGCACTCGACGAGCTGGCCGGGGCGCACCTCTTCCAGGCCGGCGTGCGCCGCCAGAATCTTCTCTGCCATGGTCATGGGACGTGCCATGTGGGGGTTCTCCTTCCTCTCTTTGCGGTACAAAAAACGGCGCACCCGGAGCCGCTGGGGCAACCGGGTGCGCCGAGGAGGGTCTACTCGGCCTCGAGCGGGGTCTTTGTGACGCGCTCGGAAGCAAGCAGCCTGTTCAGGGCGTTGACGTAGGCCTTGGTGGACGACACGACGATGTCGTTGTCGGAGCCGCGGCCGATGAAGACGTCGCCCGAGGGGCTCGTGATGTGGACGCAGACCTCGCCGAGGGCGTCGATGCCCTTCGTCACGGCCGAAACGGAGAACTCGCTCAGCACGTTGTTGACGGCGATGACCTTGTCGACGGCCTTGAAGGCGGCGTCGACGGGGCCGGTGCCGTAGGCGCACTCGGTCGTCTTGGTGCCGTCCTCGTTCGTGAGGGTGACAGTGGCCGTGGGCGTGAGGCCCGAGCCGCAGGAGACCTGCACGGAGTTCAGCGTGTAGATGGAGCTGACGTCGCGGCGGTACTGGCAGACGATGGACTCCAGGTCCTCGTCGTAGACCTCCTTCTTGCGGTCGGCCACCTCCAGGAACGACTGATAGACGCGCTCGAACTCCTCCTCACCGAACGTGTAGCCCAGCTCGCCGAGACGGTGGCGCAGGGCGGCGTGGCCCGAGCGGGCAGACAGCAGGATCTGGCTGCCGGAGGCGCCGACCTCCTCGGGGCTGATGATCTCGTAGGTGGTGCGGGCCTTGAGCACGCCGTCCTGGTGGATGCCCGAGGAATGCGCAAAGGCGTTGGCGCCGACGATGGCCTTGTTGGGCTGCACGTTGATGCCCGTGATGGAGCTTACGAGGCGGCTGGCGCGGGTGAGCTCGCGGGTGTTGATGTCGGTGTGGGCGTCAAGCTCGTCGCCGTGCATCTTGATGGCCATGACGACCTCTTCGAGCGCGGTGTTGCCGGCGCGCTCGCCCAGGCCGTTGATGGTGCACTCGATCTGCGAGGCGCCGTTGCGCACGGCGGCCAGGGCAAGCGCGGTGGCCATGCCCAGGTCGTTGTGGGTGTGGCAGGCCACGGTGACGTTCTCGATGCCGCGGACGTTCTCCATGAGGCCGCGGATGCGAGCGCCGAAGTCCTCGGGCAGCGAGTAGCCGGTGGTGTCGGGGATGTTGATGACCGTGGCGCCGGCATCGACGACGGCCTGCACGATGCGCTCGAGGAACTTCTGGTCGGCACGGCCGGCGTCCTCGCAGTAGAACTCGACGTCGTCGACGTACTTCTTTGCGTACTTGACAGCATGGACGCCGCGCTCGACGGCCTGGTCCTCGGTGATGCGCAGCTTGTCGTGCAGGTGCGAAGGACTCACTCCCAGGCCCGTGTGGATGCGGGGGCGACGGGCGCACTTGAGCGCCTCGGCGGCCGAGTCGATGTCCTTCTCAACGGCGCGGGTCAGGCCGCACACGACGGCGTCGTCACCGGCCAGCTTGCCGATCTCCTGCACGGAGATGAAGTCGCCGGGGCTTGAGATGGGGAAGCCCGCCTCGATGACGTCGACCTTCAGGCGCAGCAGCTCCTGGGCGACGAGCAGCTTCTCCTCGGTGTTCATGGAAGCGCCGGGCGACTGCTCGCCGTCGCGCAGGGTGGTATCGAAAATGGCAATCTTGCGGGTCATGGTCTCCTCCATATCAGGCCACTCGTGTGACCAGTCATTAATACACGCATTCGCTTACGCCGTAGCGCAACAAGCAGCGCCGTTTGCCAGAAAACAAGGGAAAAAACAGCTAACGGCAACGCCCGAACGCTATGGAGTTGTGGGAGAAAACAGAAAAGGCCGAGAGGCTGCGTGGACGGGGGCGGCCGGCCCCTTACGTCATGCGCGCCGAGGAAGCCCAGCCGAAAAGACGGCGAGCCCCTGCTCTAGCGCGCGCAGGTAAGTCGAAGGCCCTCGAGGCCTAGAAGAAGCTGCATGGAGGCATTCTGATCGATGCGCACCCCGGCGCCCGCCATTTCCCTCTTCATCGCAGCCTCACACGACATTTCCTGCGTCCTTTCGCAACATATACACGCCCCTTTTGGCATGTGTGCGACGCATCCTACACCTTGCATTGTGTAAAATCAACCATCGAGAGAGACGCCGGGCGCGCGGATCGCGCAGGCCCGACGACACAACCAGGCAAAGGAGCGAGCATGGCAGAAGAGACACAGCAGGAGATGCCCGCAACGACCCATCGGGGCGTACTTGCGGGACTGAGTGAGGAGGAGCGTGCGGCCAGGGTGCAGGAGGCGATCGAGCGCGACTTTGTCGCCAAGGCACGCGAGGGGCGCGTGACATCCCTTGCCGAGCAGGCCGAGGAGGGCCCCGCCGTGCCGGCCCTCGCCGCCCAGCTCGAAGGCTTCACGCGCGACAAGCTCGTCGAGATGGCCAAGGACTACGACCTGAAGGGCTACTCCAAGCTCAAGAAGCCCGAGCTTGCGGCCGCCGTGGCGCAGGCATGCGGGGCGCAGGACGAGGACCTCGCCTTTACGCTGGCCTTCGCCTCGCCCGCCGAGTTCGCCGCCGCCCGAAAGGCCGCGCAGGCAGGGGGCGTGCTTGAGCTGACAGACGAAGACGTGGAGCAATCCGAGTACCTTGAGGCGATGCCCCCCTACGTCTATGTCTACCGCACCCTGGGCGCATTCACGCTCATGGTGCCCGAGGAGCTGCGCGAGGCCCTCGCCCGCGTTGACTGGGCCGCCGTGGAGGAGCGCCGCCGCGCCGTGGAGCATGCGCAGCATGTGGCGAACGTGCTCACCGACGTCTGCGGCCTCGTGAGCCTGCCCGACGCCTGGGCCCAATATCGCTCCTGGTATGGCGAGGGTGCCGGGCAGGACGCCTTCGAGCGCGACGTGCTGAGCGGCGTGAGCATGGGCGACCTCGACTACGGCGCATGGTTCTGCGGCGACGACTGCTACCTCGTGCATTACCAGCTCGACGAGGCCCAGGTGAGCCCGGAGGACGAACATGGGGCCGAGGAGCTTGAGGGCTTCAAGAAATACCTGCTTCAAAAGCACGCCGAGCGTCCCATGCCCCGCCTGGCCGAGGAGCTGCCGCTCGTGCTGCTCGTCGACGACCTCCAGTGGGGCGACACGGCATCGCTGCGCGCGCTCGAGTTCGGGGCGCTCAACGTCGCGTTCAAGCAGGGCCCTTCGCAGCAGATCACGATGACGAACACCAACGCGATGGAGGACGGACGGCCAGGGCAGGGCAACAT
>CAKUKJ010000270.1 GCA_934662525.1 uncultured Coriobacteriales bacterium
GCTACCATGTGGCGAAGGAGGTCGCCATGAAGCTGTATCGACGTGAGCGGTATCTCAAGAAAATCAGGCCTTTTTATGACGATGATCTCATCAAGGTCATCACGGGCATTCGCCGGTGTGGGAAGTCTTGCCTCATGGCGTGCGTCGCCGATGAGCTCAAGGAGCGCGGCGTAGCCGATAAGGACATCGTCTACCTCGATCTCGACAAGCGTGGCAACCGGTCGATCAAGACTCCCGACCAACTTGAGGCGGCCATCGAAGCGCGACTCGTGGACGATGATTTCAAGTACCTTTTCATTGACGAGGTTCAGAACGTGAACGGCTTCGAGGAGGTCGTGAACGCGTTCAATGCAGACGGCGGTTTCTCCATTTTCATCACCGGCTCCAACTCATATCTGCTCTCGGGCGAACTTGCCACGAAGCTGACCGGCCGCTACGTCGAGTTCGAGATGTTCACGCTTTCCTTTTCTGAGTACCTGGGCATGAAGGCGTTCCTCGGTAAGGTGCTCGAGGATAAACGGGTCGAATTCGACGAGTATCTGCGATATGGTGGGTTTCCGCGGTCTCTTGAGTATGACGACCCGGATGCAAAAGCCCATTATATCGAGGACGTCGTGAAGCAGATCGTTGACAAGGATATCAAGGGACGTAAGAAGATCCGCAACGTCGCCACGTTCGAGCGCGTCATGGCCTACGTCATCAACAACTACGGTGCGCCGACCAATTTGACGAACCTCGTCGATCATTTCAACAACGTGGAGAAGGTTCCCGTGCTCCGCAGGACGGTCGAGTCTTACATCGCCTTGCTCGTGGATGCGAAGGTTCTGTACAAGTGCCCCCGTTTCGATCTCAAGTCGCGCAAGTCGCTTCGTGGGGAGGAGAAATACTACCTGGCTGACCCGGGTATTTACTTTGCTCGAAACGTTGACGTCCGCCTGAATTACGGGCCGTCTCTCGAGAACGCCCTCTATGTGTATCTGCGGTCCCATGGGTACAAGCTGTCCGTCGGGCGCATCGGCAAGCTTGAGTGCGACTTCATTGCCCGCCGAAGGAATGCCTATGCGTACATTCAGGTGTCGATGAGCATCGCCGACCGAGCTGTCGAGGAGCGGGAGTACCGCCCGTTCAGTTATATTCGAGACGGATACCCCCGGTTTCTCTTTACACTCGACCCCCTGCTGCAGGAGCGCGAAGGCGTGCATCACCTCAACATGGTTGACTTCATGGCGGCAAATGGGGAGCTGTTCCAAGATAGCGTTTAAGGAACTAATTTTTCACTTTTTGAGGAAAAGCAGTTCCTTAAATGCCCGATAGTTCGCAGTTGCAATCGATGCGGGCTGGCTGCATGGGTTGGGCTTGGCCTGCCAATCTCGTCGGCCTTCGTTACGGCTTCCTGCTTGCGGACTCGTGTTCCACGGCTCAGGGTTCTTGGGGATCTAGGGGCCTCGGAGCCCGAAGTGGCTGATGCGCTGATTCCGTTTCAAGGACCCATCGCTTTTATTCCTGATGGCCGTCCTTTGCTTGCCCAGTTATTTTTGCAGCCGCGCAGGTCCTTTTCGCATGTGGCCAGCCTGACGGGGCGATATCACCAAACCTCCTGGTACAGTGCATGTTGAGGTACGCTTGAACCTGTGAGGAGGCACCGCATGAAAGTCGTGAAACGCATCCTGCTCGCTCTTGTCGCTCTTGTCGTGGTCGCCGGCGTCGCGATATGCGTCGTCTACGGCGGCCAGCTCAAGACGCTCGGGAGCCTTGAGAAACTGTCGTCCTACGATGACGGCTACAACCTCTACAGCATCGACGTCGACTACTCCTATGACCTCGACGCCATCGTGGCGGCCGGCGTGCGCGACGACCAGTCATATATAGATGCGGTCTTGGCGCAGGTGCTGCCCGGGCTGCCGGTGAGCGTGAAGGCCCCCAAGTTCGGTTGCACCGCGTTTGAGGCCCAGCTCGCAGGTAGTGGCGACTTCGTCATGGGGCGCAACTACGATTTCAAGTCCGACTCGTCGGCGCTGCTCGTGCGCACGCATCCCAAGGACGGCTACTCCTCCATCGGCTTTGCGGCGCTCAACAACCTCGGTGCCAACGCCCCTGAGAAGAGCATTGCCAAGAGCGTGGCCGCGCTGCTCGGGCCCTTCGCCATGCTCGACGGCGTGAACGAGAAGGGCGTCTCCATCTGCGTGCTCACGCTCGACAGCGACCCCACCGAGCAGGACAGCGGCAAGGACGCCATCAACACCTCGCTGGCCCTGCGCCTGGTGCTCGACCGCGCGGCTACCACGCAGGAGGCCGTTGACCTGCTCACATCCTATGACATGCATGCCATGGCCGGGCGCGACTACCACTTCTTTATCACCGACGCCACGGGCGACAGCCGTGTGGTGGAGTACGACCCCGAGGCCGACGGCCGCCCGCTCGTGGCCACGCCCGTGCGCGAGATCACGAACTACTACGCCATCTACGCCGACAAGGTGCAGCCCAACCAGAAGAACGGTATCTACGGCCACGGCAAGGAGCGCGCGGAGGCAGTCGCCTCGGTGCTTGACGCTGCCGGCTCATCGGTGACCGGGGACATTGCGTGGGCAGCCCTGCGCGCGAGCGCCCAGGACCCTAATCCCACGGACGTCACGAGCAACACCCAGTGGTCGTGCGTGTACGACAACACGACCCGCTCCGTGCAGATAACCCTGCGGCGCAACTGGGACGACGTGTTTGAGTTCGAGCTGTAGGGCAAGTCGGCTCTGCAAGGCGGAGGGATAATTGAGGGAGGATGACAGGCTGGTTCGGGTCGGTGCGCAAGATACTTTGTAGAAAGCGGTTTCGATAATCTCAAGGATTGTCTGAGTCTTCGAGGTAGGGGCGGGTGACGAATGATACCGCGCGGCACCCGTCCCTGCTTTTGTGCGGTGGGCGGCTGGCCGCGCGGCCCTAAGGGTTTTGGTGCGGCGTTTTTTAGCGCGCTGGGAACATCTCGTCTGCCGATATAAGCATCAGATTGCCTTGCGCCCCCGTCTTTTTACGCGTTGTCTCTCCCACGGGGTTTTTCGAAAACAGGCAGTATGAGCGATGCTCATAACCTTTGATGAGGGAGGCGCGATATTCCAACTGGTCGATTGCCTTGGACTCGTCAAAGGAATTGCGCCATTTGCACTCGCCCAGCAGAATGGACCTCGACTCCTTGTCAGCGGCGATAAGGTCGATGTCGGTCTCGGCTTTTTCGCGCGGATCAGTTCCCCACCAATGGCCAAACGATGACGCTAGAAGCGGCAGTTCTCCTGCGGCGTTTTTGCGGACCGCCCACTGCCGGCACACCGTCTCGAACTGCTTGCCCACATATGTCTGCAAGGCCTGCCCAAATGCCGTCCTGCGTGCCGCAGCGCTGCCGGCTCCCGCCTCGATCGCGCCCACATTCTTGCTCACAAAGGCATACCAGTATGCAAAAAATGAATCGGAAAGCGTGTACAAAGCCTTTCGCGTCGTGCTTGGGTTTTCACCGAAGGGAACGTCCCGGTCAATGATTCCGAGATCGAGGAGCGTCTTGAGGTACTTCGACATGGAGGACGGGTTGACGCCGGACTGCTCGGCAATACGTTTCGGTGTGGTCTCGCCCGAACCGATTGCATCAAGAATCGAATTGTATAGGGAGGGTTCGCGCAACTCCTGCCTCAGCAGCATCAAGGGTTCTTCGTACAGGATGCCCGAAGTGTCAAACAGCAGCTCGATGACATTTTCCTCATACGTTGCACCTGTGTCGACCTGCCTCAGATAGTACGGCGTACCGCCGAACGTCGCATAGTATGTGATGCATTCTTGCGCTGAAAGGCCCGGTAGCATACGCGCTGCATCAAAGCAGTCGAACGGTTTTACTTTCAGCTGCATGGTGCGCCGGCCGTAGAGTGGGCTCTTTCGACCGAGGACCTCGCTTTCCATAAAACCCTCGTTGCTGCCGCACAAAATGATGCGTGCATTGGTGTGGCTGAACTCGTGGTCTATGGCAATCTGCAAAGCGGATGGGAGGGAGGGCTCCGTCTCGGCCGCATAAGGAAACTCGTCGAAGACGAAAAGAAACGGTTCCCCCTGGCGC
>CAKUKJ010000271.1 GCA_934662525.1 uncultured Coriobacteriales bacterium
GCCCGGCACAGCGCGGCCATCTCCGCGGCCGGCTGCACCAGGCCGCGGTCGAACACGGCGGCGTAGGTGTCGAAGGCCCACGTGTCGTTCTTCTTGGTGGTGACGGCGGCGGACTCGTCGAAGATGTGGTAGAACTTGCCGCCGTTTGCCTCGTCGAGCAGCGCTGCGGCCTGCATGCCGTGGTTGTTCGAGGTGATGTTGCCGAACTGGTCGCCGTTGGCGTTCACCATGATGCCGGGCGTGGTCTGGTAGAGGAACGCCAGCTCGAAGAAGGAGCCGTCGGAGCCGTCGGTGGACAGGAACGCGCCCAGGTCGCGGTCCATGCACTCGACGTAGCCGCCTGCGGCGACGCCCATCTCGATGCCCTCGCCCGTGGAGCACGGCGAGCAGTTGAACACATGGCCGGCGTACTTGGGGCTGTACTGGGCGATCATGTCTTGGTTGGCGCCGTAGCCGCCCGTGGCGAGCACGACGGCGCGGCCGTTCACGGTGTAGGTGCTGCCGTCCTCGCCCTCGGCCGTGACGCCCGTCACGGTGCCGTCGTCGGCCTGCACGAGGCCGGTTGCCTTGACGCCGTAGAAGATCTGACCGCCCAGGGCCCCCACGCGGTCGACGAGGAACTCCATGGCGTAGCCGCAGCCGCCCTCGTAGCAGCCGGGGGCAAGGTAGGGGGTGATGCCGTAGGCCTTGTTCACGCCCATGGTGTAGAAGCCCACGCCCATGCCGTGCAGCCAGTCCACCAGGGCACCGGAGTTGTGGTACATGGCTGTCTGGAAGGGCATCTGACCGTCGTGCGTGTCGTGATCGGGATTGATGTAGTTGGCGAGCAGCGCGAGCATCGCGTCCACGTTGTACAGGGGGCTGTCGTCGAAGCGGCCCTGGGCGTAGTTGGCCTGGAGCTGGGAGCCGGCCGCGGCCACGCCGCCATAGGTCATGCCCATGGAGCCGCCGGGGATGTCCTGCTTCTCGATGACGGTGACGGAGCGGCCGGCCTCGAGCAGGCGGGCGGCACAGATGAGGCCTGCGGTGCCGGCGCCCACGATGACGACGTCGGAGCCCTCGGGAATCTCGGGCGTGACGAAGGCGGAGGGGGCAGGCGTGCAGAAGTCGGTCTTGGGGTCGCCGCCGGCGTCGGTGATGGCCTGGCGCACGGCGCTCTTGATGGCCATGGAGGTGAGGGTGGCGCCGCTCATCGCATCGACCTCGACGCTCTGGGCCTCCACGATGCGCCCGGGCAGTACCTCGCAGGGATAGGTGCCCACGCCCACGGTCTCGTCGTTGCGCAGCACGCGGCAGCCCGCGATGGCGCCGCCGGCGAAAGTGGTCTCCACGTAGATGTAGTTCTCATGGCCCAGCCAGGAGGTCACGTACTTGCCGTCCTGCACGCCGGAGGTGGCGGCAGGTGCGGCGTCCTCGGCGGGGGTCTCCTCGGGTGCGGCCTCGCCTTCGGCGGGCTTGGCCTCCTCGGCCAGGGCGGGCATGGCGGCGAGCATGCTGGCGGCGGCGACCCCGGCGCCGGCCTTCACGAAGTTGCGGCGGTTCATTTCCATGATGGTTCCTCCTTGAGTTGCGGTGCGTTGCGCGTGGCCTTGTGCCTCTCGCGTTGCATCTCAAGGTATGACACCATGGGATTAAAAACACATCACCGATTATCGGTTAAGGTCGCATTTAAGCTGGTAGATCCATATAGATGAGTTTCTAGGCCAGGCTTGGCTACACCGGTGCCGCCTGTTTGCCGCGCCGCGCGGCCCGCGTCTCCCCTGCTCGGATGTGAATTTGCCATGACCGACATTTCGGCTCTTGTATAAATCGAAAATGAAAGTAGAATCCAAATCCGTTTTGAGCACGACGGGTGCCTCGCCATCGGGCGGGGCGCAACGGGCAGGCATGCCATCGGATGGAAAGGGGCGGTACATGCGCGGAACATACAGCACCAAGCAGCGCGGGCTCATCCGCTCCGTCCTTGCCGCCGCGGGGGACTCCTTTTTCACGGTAGACGACGTCTGTGCCCGTCTTGCCGGGCGCGGGGCGGCCGTGGGAAGAACGACCGTGTACCGCACGCTCGAGTCCCTTGTGAGCGAGGGTTCCCTCGCCAAGGTTGCCGACATTCGCGGCGGTGCGGCACGCTATCGCGTTCTCGCCGAAGCTGATGCCGGCCAGGCTGACGACGCTATCTCTCAGGGCCAGCTGCGTTGCATCTCATGCGGGCGCGTCATCCCGCTCGACTGTGGCATGCTCGCGTCCTTCACCAGCCATGTGCAGGAAGACCACGGCTTCAAGATTGACCCACTTCGCACGGTGCTGTACGGCACCTGCGCCCAGTGCCTTGCTGCAGGAGGTGACGGCAATGAGTGAGTGCGTCCCTGAGTGCCCCGTCGCCCTTGTCGCCCGCCCGAGTTCTGCGTGGGTGCGTGCGCTGGCGCTTATGGCTGCGGTCGCCGTGGCGCTGGTGTGCGCGCTCGCCCCCGTCGCCATCGCCCATGAGCTCGACCATGACTGCACGGGGCAGGGCTGCGCCGTGTGCGCCGAGCTTGTGGCCAACCTGCACCTTTCCCAAGAGAACATCCCCTCACCGACGGGGCCGTGCGTCCCTGCGGTGTGCGAGGCCAGCGCCGCCTCCGACGTCGTCGCGTGCGCCTGCGCTTTCTGTTTGCCGCCAACGCTTGTCAACCTGATGGTTCAGCTGAACGATTAACGGCTTCGGTCTGCCTCATCCAAACCAACAAGAACATCCATGTGCCGCCAAAGTCCATGCACTGCGACTACCTGCTGAAAGGCGAGTGGCAGGCATGGCTCTCTGCGGCGCAGCAGACCGAAAGGCGTCATCTATCATGTCTCGTTTCAACACCGCGCGCTCTGCCCACTATCATTTTGCCATGCCCGACCTGCATGAGGGGCGCAGGCGTCCTGCCTATGGGTCGGCCATGAGCCGCAGGCATTTCTTTGCTGTGGCGGCCGCGTCGTTGAGTGTGGCCGGCTGCGGCGTCCTCGGTGCGGCAAGCGCCGCCCTGGCCAAGGGGTCCGACAGCGGGTCTGCCGCCGCTTCCCCCGCCTCGGAGGAGACGCAGGGCAAGATCAAGGTCGTCGCAAGCTTTTACCCCATGGCCGACTTCGCCCAGAAGGTGGGCGGCGACCTCGTGGAGGTGACCAACCTCGTTCCTGCCGGCACCGAGCCCCACGAGTGGGAGCCGAGCCCCTCGGACATCAAGGCTATCCAGGCGTGCGACGTGTTCGTGTACAACGGCGCCGACATGGAGGGCTGGGTCGACGACCTGCTCGCGTCTACCGACATGTCGGGCGTGCAGGTGGTGGAGGCCTCGAAGGGCGTCACGCTTCGCGTGGCCGACCACAGCCATGACGCCTCCGAGTCAGACGAGAGCGCCGAAGCCGATGCCTCGGGCGCCTCTAAGGGCGAATCCGACGAAAAGGAAGATTCCGACCACGACCAGGAGGGCACGCACGACCCCCATGTGTGGCTGTACCCGTTGAACGCGCTTACCGAGCTGGGCAACATCCGCGACGGCCTTATTGCCGCTGACCCCGACCATGAGGACGATTACCAGGCGAACTACGACGCGTATGCCGAGAAGTTCGAGGCCCTCGACAAGGAGTACTCGGAGCGCCTGGGCGCGACGAAGGGCAAGGTCATCGTCGTCTCGCACGAGGCGTACGGCTATCTCTGCGATGCCTACGGCCTCACGCAGATGCCTATCACCGGCATGGACGCCGAGGGCGAGCCCGACGCCAAGACCATGGCCGAGATCGTCGACTTCGTGCGTGACAACGACGTCAAGACGATTTTCTCCGAGGAGCTCGTCTCCACGAAGGTCGCCCAGGCCATCGCCGACGAGACCGGCGCGACCTGCGAGGTGCTCAACCCCGTGGAGGGCCTGACCGACGAGGAGCTTGCCGCCGGCCAGGACTACCTCTCCGTCATGGAAGACAACCTGGACAAGCTCGTCGCCGCCCTGGACGAGGAGTAACGCCTTATGCGTGCGCCAGCAGTGCAGGTTCGCGACGCCTGTTTTTCCTACGGTGGAGCGCGGGTTCTCGACGGGGTCGACC
>CAKUKJ010000272.1 GCA_934662525.1 uncultured Coriobacteriales bacterium
GCCCGTAACACCCCGCATGAGCAGGGCGCGCGCCCTGCTCATGCGGGGTTTGCGGTTACGCCAGCTGTTTGACGACGCGTGCCGGCACCCCGGCTACCACGCAGTCGCTCGGCACGTCCTTGGTCACCACGGCCCCGGCCGCCACGATGACGTTGTCGCCGATGGTGACGCCTCCCAGGATGGTGCAGTTGCCGCCGATCCACACATCGCTGCCAATCGTGATGGGCTTGCTGACGGCGAGCCTCTCGCGCCGGCCCCGCGCCTCGAGCGGGTGCCCGGTGGTCGCGATGAGCGTGCCGGGGCCCACCATGCAGAAGTCGCCGAACGTGACGGGCGCCCCGTCGAGGATGGTCACGTTGAAGTTCGCGGCGAAGCGCCTGCCCACGCTGATGTTCTTGCCGTTGTCGCAGTGGAACCCCGGCTGGATGTCAAGCTCGGGCCCGGCGTGCCCCAGAAGCTCCCGTGCGGCGGCCTCGCGCCCTGCGGCGTCGAGGGGGTCCACCGAGTTGAGGGCATGGCACCGCAGGCTTGCGGTGTCTTTCATGGTGACGAGGCCGGGGTCGTCGTAGCGGTAGGGCAGGCCTGCGTGCAGTTTCTCAAGCTCGGTCATGGGATTCCTTTCTTTCTAGTGAACGGGGCTTATGATACAGCGGTGCCCGTAAGGTCCATCTCGACAAGGAGGCTCACCATGGATAAGGAAACTTTCGATTACGTGTCTGCCCGTGCCGACGTGCTCGCCGTGTCCAACGCCAGCACCCAGGTGACCAAGGACGCCGCCCAGGCCTGGAAGGACGCCGTGGCGACAGGTGGCCAGGAGGCTGCCGACGAGGCTACCAAGAAACTGCTCGACATCCTTGAGGGCCGCCCCACCACCATCGACGGCGTCATCGCGTTCGCCCAGGGTCCGGCCAAGCAGCTCTTCGGCGAGGAGGCCGCTGCCAAGATGCTCGCCGAGCAGCTCGAGCGCAAGGCCCAAGGCGCCAAGTACTGCAACTGCGAGGCCTGCACCGCCGCCTCCGAGCTGCTTGCCAAGTTCGGCCGCATCGAGCTGTAGTGCTGCACTCATATGCGTGCGGGCAGGGGAATGGCCCTGCCCGCGCGTTTTTTAATGGACGCTGCCCGTGAACGGTCTGGCTGCACGCCCCCGGCTTATTTGGTGGAACCGGCAAGGGGCCCCGTAGGCTTTATCTTGGCTTGGTACAATCAAACGGACTATGTCGCGCCCCAGGGGATGGAAACCTGGGGGTAGATGAACCGAAATGGAGGGTTGATGTCTGCTCATTTCAGGCAGGATTCGAACCATCCCGAAACCAGCGAATATGGCCGCAACAGCGCCTATTACCAGGCAAGCCACGGATCGCACCACCATCATTCCTCAAAGAAGCCCGGCCACAGCCGTCGCGCGTTTGTCATCGGCGGGGTGTGCATCGCGGCCGTTGCGGCCGTGGGGGTTGCCACGCCCGCCATGGCGAGCAACGTGATCGACGACCTCAAGACGCGCGCCGGCAGCGTGTCCGACCTGCTCAACCAGACCTTGGATGCGTTCAAGGCCCTTGACTTCCAGCAGGCATATGAGCTTGCGCTCAAGACGTCCGACGAGGTCAAGGACTTCGACGCGCAGCTCCAAGGCCCCCTGTGGGGCGCTGCGGAGCTCGTCCCGGTTCTCGGAGGCGACGTGAAGGCGGCCCGCACTCTCGTCGACATGCTGGGCAACCTCATAGACGAGGCTCTCGTCCCCATGTCGCAGACGCTGTCGGGATTCTCAATCGACCAGCTCATCTACAAGAACGAGTACGACCAGACGCAGGTCGACCTTCCGACGCTCCAAATCCTCGTCGATGCCGTGAAGCAGGCCATGCCGGCCGTGAGCGACGCCGTCGACACGCTTGGCGGCATCGGCGAGCTGCATGTGCCCCAGCTTGCCAGTGTGGTGGACTCCGCCAAGGAGAAGGTGGCCCCCCTCACTGGCAAGATGGACAAGATTTCCGAGATTCTCGACGTCTTCCCCAACATGCTCGGCGCCTCGGGCGACCGCGTATATGTCGTCATGGCCCAGAACAACGTCGAAATCCGCTCGACGGGCGGCTTTACCGGCCAGTGCTGCCGCATCAGCGTGAGCAACGGCGTCATCGACATGGGCGACGTCCATGCGATTTACGACTATATCCCCAACAACGAGTGGGCCTGCGTCGACCTCACCGACGAGGAGCTGAACCTGTACGGCAACAGCGTCGGCTACATGGCGGGCAACACCGACTGCATCCCCGATTTCCCGCGCGTCTGCGACATCTGGAACCAGCTGTGGGCAACGTACCAGGGAGAATACGTCAATGGCTTCATCTCCCTCGACCCTATCTTCCTTCAGATGCTCCTTGGGTTGACGGGCGGCGCCGGCCTGTACGACGGCACCGTCATCGACGGCTCAAACGCCGTGCGCATTCTGTTGCACGACACCTATTGGAACAACATGAATGATGCCGAGGCCATGGACGCATATTTTGCCGTTGCGGCCTCTGCGGCGCTCGACTGCATCATGGAGAACCTGGGCTCCATGAGCCTGACGGATCTTATGCAGGTCATCAACGACGGCATCGATGGGTATCACCTGTACGCATGGTTCGCCGACTCCGCCGAGCAGGCCGTGTTTGAGGCGCTCGGGGCCGCCGGCGAGGTAAAGCTCGACCCCGCAACCCCGCAGCTGGGCATCTACGTCAACAACGAGTCGTGGTCCAAGATCGAATGGTGGCTCAACATGGACCTCGCCATGTCCGGCCCCACGAGCGCGTTCCTTTCGTCGGAGAAGACCTACGACTGCACCCTCACGCTGTCAAATGCGGCCACATGGGACGAGATCAACGCCTGCAACGGCTATATGGTGGGCACGAACTCCGAGAAGTACGCGGCAGACGACATTCTCGACCGTCTGGCGATTTACGCCCCTGCCGGCGGGCGCATCGAGGTCACCGACCACAACGACAGCTTCATCCAGTGGGCCGACGGCACATACAAGGGCCTGCAGGTCGTGACGGGCCAGGTCCACAACCAGATCGACAAGCCCTGCACCATCTCCTTCACGGTGACGGTGCCCGCCGAGGCCACGCAAGACCTTGCCGTGCGCATGACCCCGACGGTTCAGAACTACCGCTAGCCCTGAGTGCCGAGGCGTCCCTGTCCAGCAGACGGGGGCGCCTTCTTTTTGTTTGTAAGGAGACTGAGCCCCATGGTCTTTTCCAGCGCGACGTTCCTCCTGTTCTTCTTGCCCATCTCCGTCGTCCTGTACTACCTCATGCCGGGCAGGGCGGCCAAAAACGGCTGGCTGTTTGCGGTGTCCCTCGTGTTCTATGCATGGGGCGAGCCCGTCTACATCTGGCTCATGCTTGTGAGCGTGCTGGGCAACTGGCTTTTCGGCATCGCGATCGGAGGGGCTGCTCGTGCGGGCAGGCGCGTCCTGCTCGTCGCCGACCTCGTGCTCAACCTGGCGCTTCTCGGCTTCTTCAAGTACGAGGGCTTCCTTGCGAGCAACGTGAACGCCTTGCTTGGCGCCCAAGTTGTGCCCGACCTCGAGCTCTCTCTGCCCATCGGCATCTCGTTTTACACGCTGCAGGCCGTCTCCTATATAATCGACGTCTATCGCGGCGAGGTTGCCCCGCAGCGCAACGTCGTATACCTGGGCATGTACATCGCCTGTTTCCCGCAGCTTGTGGCCGGGCCCATCGTGCGCTACTCCACCATCCAAGACCAGGTGGAGAACCGTCGCGAGAACCTGACGGACTTCTGCGCGGGACTCCGTCTCTTCATCGTGGGCCTTGCAAAGAAGGTCCTGCTGGCCAACGTCGTGGCCATCCTGGCCGACAAGATGCTCTCCATGGGCGGGCCTGCCGTCGGCGCCGTCGGCGCGTGGGCCGGGCTCCTGGCCTACACGTTCCAGATCTACTTCGATTTTGCGGGCTATTCGGACATGGCCATCGGCCTGGGCAAGATGTTCGGTTTCAAGTACCTGCGCAACTTCAACTACCCCTACCTCTCCAAGAGCGCGGCGGAGTTCTGGCGGCGCTGGC
>CAKUKJ010000273.1 GCA_934662525.1 uncultured Coriobacteriales bacterium
TCGACCACGACGAGGGCACCTGCTCAATCATGCCTGGTCATGCCGAGGAGACGGCTGAAGCGGAGGTCTGCTTGGCCCGTAGCGCGTTTGAGGAGGAGAACCTCAACGTCGTGCATGGGAGCGTGCCGCGTTTTCACAGGTAGGGCAGACCGCAGGTTTTGTATGCAACAAGCTGCTTGAAAGGCGCTCGGGGTATGTCTTACGACTTGCGGGTGTCTTGAGGTCGCTTTTACAGCATTGCCATGAGGCGTGGATATGTGAGCGGCACGCCTTTTTTGGCGTCGTTGGGCAAGGCGATGAGGTCGTGCAGACGTCGTGGCACGCAGCTCTCTACCGCGAGCGCCATGTCTTCGACGTCGATCGACTCGCTGTCCTGGTACCATTCGCGTACCACGGGCACCTCGGCCCGTGCAAAGAATTTGATTTGGAAGGCAAGCTCGGTGTCGGGCCTATGCCCGCAATGCTGCACGACAGTCTGGGTGAGGCTGCTCACGCGCAGGCGAATCCCGGTATTCTCCGAAGAATCGTATCCGCTGCATACACTGGTGCTCATGAGCAGGTGCCTCATCATGGAAAGGCCCGACAACGTGATGACGCTGGCGTCGTGCCAGGAGAGGGTGCGCCCGCACTCCACATGCCCTATGCGCGACACCAGGTGCACATACCAGTTGGGAGCCGCATACTTGTCGTCGAACAGTCGGTAGAACGTGGTGCGCGATATCTTCGCTTCGTTGCAGATGGCCGTGACGGTGAGCTTGTCGAATGGAATTTCCTGAGCCAAGCAGTCCATGACGGACACGATGCGCAGCCGCTCGAAATCCCCCGAATCGTTTTGCACGAACAAGTCCTCTTCCGCCGCCATATGCCCCCCTCGCTTCTAGACAGCGTGGGATTATATCCCAATGGGATGCGACCATCGCCAAAATGACTGCTCAAACCCGATTGGCCGAAGGTCAAAAAGTGCGGAAATAGGCAAAGACGACGGGCTTTCTCATGAGGCTGTGAGTACCTTCTTACCCCTTGAGCTCCTCAAGTGCCGCAACCTCGTCGGCCATGACCGCGGCCTCGAGGTGCACCCAGCCGCGCGTCACCTTGCTCAGACCCCGGTAGAAGCGGGTCTGGGCGCAGTCCATGACGGCGTCGCAGAGGTCGTCCACCCAGTTGAGCTGGTGCGCCTCGTTGAAGTCGCGCGCCGTGCGGGCATAGCGCAGGGTCTCGGCCAGGTCGTCGGCCTGCAGGGCATCGTTCGTGCGCTCAAGCAGGGTCGCGATGAATTCGAACTCGAACGTCAGGTGGTCTTCGGGGGTGTGCAAGGTCTCACTGGGCTGCACGTGCTCGGCGCAGTACGCCTTGTACACCTCGTCGCGCGCCTCCTGCATGAGCAGGCCCGTCTCGGAGGTGAACACCGACTCGTAGGGCGTGGCGGCGAAGCTCTCATAGTTGCCTGCGGCCAGGAAGGTGTGCGCGTAGTCCACGGCCAGCTCCTGACGCGTGCCGCTGTCGCGCTTGCGCAGATAGCGGCGGATGTCCTCGAAACCCTCGGCGATGAGGGGGTCACTGCCCGACATGCCCGCAAAGTCCTGGGCCGCCATATGCTCGACCTGCTCGGCGCTCACCTCGGTGAAGTACAGATGGGCCAGGGTTCGGTAGAACGCGGCGCGCCCCTCGTTCAGGGCGACGATCTGCGCCTTCAGCTCCGACTTCTCGTCCATGTGCACTCTCTCCTCCGTGTTCGGCGCGGACGGGCGCGCCTCGTGTGGTTCGTTCATGATTCGTCCGCGACTCGTTGTCGGCGTGCGGGGGCTGCATTTCCGCCCACCCCCGCACGCCGGGTCGCGCATGCCGCCCGGCGTGCCCCATGCCTTGTCGGCCTGTCGGCGCGCCGGGCGGAGGTCGTTCAAAAAGCTACTCGCTCACCTTGAAGTACGGCGCGTTCCTGGTGTCGCTTGCAGGCGCAAGCTCCTCAAGCGGAATCCACCGCGCGATCTTCTCGGAGAGGATGTAGCGCGAAAGGGGGGCGTTGCCCGAGTCGGCCAGGCTGTGGATCGAGGCCTCGTCGGCCGCAGCCAGTGCCTGCGATACGTCGGATTCGGCGTCGTCCAGATCGCCCCAAACGCGGGCGTTGCCGCAGCATGCCGCCACGCAGGCAGGGCTTTCGCCCTTGTCGGTGAGCTGGGTGCACATGGAGCACTTCTGCACCACGGACTTTTGCGCATCGTAGCTGCGCACGCCATAGGGGCAGGCGCTCATGCACAGTTGGCAGCCGATGCAGGCTTCCTGGTCGATGAGCACGCGGCCTTCCTCGTCGCGATAGCTGGCGCCGGTGGGGCACACCTCCATGCAGGGGGCGTTCTCGCACTGCTGGCACTGCAGCGGCATCCAGTACTGCTCAAGGTCGGGGAACGTGCCGTGGGGTCCCACCTGGATGAGGTGGTTCCAGTACACGCCCAGGGCCACGTCGTTCTCGTTCTTACAGGCAACCTCGCAGGCATGGCAGCCGATGCACTTGTCGAGGTCGGTGACTATGCAATAGCGGCTCATTCGTAATACGCCCCTCCCGTGAAGTCGCTGGGTTCAGGCATCCAGGGCTCGAAGTCCTCGGGCTCGTACCACACGCCTTCAGGCCTTTCAGACTTCTCGATGCGCACGCGGATGCCGCGCAGTGTGTAGGTGCCGAACTCCGGGTTGTAGTAGCCGGTGTTCTTGGTGAGGACGTTCATGTTCTCGAGCGTCCAAGACTTGCGGCCGTCCGAGCCGTCCTCCAGGAACTCGGGGTTCCAGAAGCGCTCCATGTAGACGGAGTCGCGGGCGATGCCCTCCGTGACGCGGGCAACTCCGTAGATGCCCTCCGCCACGACGGACTGACCCTCTGCGGTGAGCTCCTCGCCGGGCACGAACTCAGAGGGACCCTGGTCCTTGCCGGCTGCCAGCGTCGTCGCCTTGTCCACGCCGGTGGTGATGTCGCGGAAGACGTCGAGGCCGTCGGTGCGCGGCGAGTGCACGTTCACCCAGTCGCCGTCGGCGATGCCCAGCTCGTCTGCGTTCTCCGGCGAGATCCACACCTCAGGCGCGGGGTACAGCTCGCGCAGGTAGGGGTTGTTGCGCAGCGTGCCGTGGTGGAAATAGGGGATGCGCCCCTCGGTGAGCGTGAGCGGGTAGTCGTCGCCGAACTGCGTCTCGTCCTCGGGCGTGAAGTAGTAGGGCATCGGGTTCCAGTCCACCACCGAGGCGGGCATCTCGAAGCTCTCGTTGCCGTGACGGCCGATGTAGAGCATCTGGTCGGCGTAGGGGCCGCACTTCTTCGGGTTGTCCACGATGTCCTTGGCTGCGGTGGAGAAGCCCGTGTATACCTGGGGGGCGTCGGGATCCTCCTCGGCCGCAGGTGCGCCGCCGGGGCCGCCCTGGCCACCGCCCGTGCTCACGACCTGGTAGCCGTCGTAGACCGTGCCGCCCCAGTACTCGTCGTCGGTGGCCCACTCCTCGGGCATGAGCTGACGCGCCTCGTCCATGGTGGTGATGCGCTCGTCGCCGCACTGCTGGGCCACGTAGTCCCAGTACTCGTTGATCGTCTTCCAATAGGGGGGAACCATGGGCGAGCCGATGATGTCGGCGTCCATGCAGGCCTCCATGTTGGGATCGTACAGGTCGGAGTCCGGGTCGCTCATGGCCTCGGCAATCTTGCCCCACATCATGATCTCGTCAGCCGCCTCGAACAGGTTCGTGACGGGCTGGCGCAGCAGGTTGACGTTGAGGCGGTTCTGGGCAAAGGCGTTCTCGAGCCACTCGCACACGGGGAACACGATGTCGGCCGCCTCAGTGGTGAACGAGGTGGGGTACATGTAGCCCTGCACGATAAGATCCAGCTTGGGGATGGCGTCGACCCAGGAGCTGGCGTTGCCCAGCGCGGCCATCTTGTTGCCGGAACGCTCGATCCACACCTTGGGCTGGTAGGGCTCGCCGGTCAGGATGGCACGGAGCCAGTCCCGGGCTTCGATGAAGACGTCGTCCTCGTAGCGGGAGACGTAGGAGACCGCCTGCTTGTCGGCCCGTGCATACGA
>CAKUKJ010000274.1 GCA_934662525.1 uncultured Coriobacteriales bacterium
GGCCTTACCGGCGTCGGGGCCCATGTCGGCAACGTCCCTCTCGATGTTCGTTCGAAGCCACACGTCCGAGCACGTGCCGCCCGCGCGGGCCTCGATGAGCACCGCGTCAGGCTTCGTCGCGGATACCGTCTGATAGCCCATGTCTGTTCCTTTCTGCGGCACCCACGTGCCGCCTCGCCTGTTTGAACGTCCTGTCGAACCCGTTGCCCATGACCAGGCCGAGCGAGTCCGTGTTCTTGAACCAGCCCCAGTAGCTGCACGCGCGCCTGGCGCGCGCCAGCGTCGGGCATCGCCGGTACCTGCGGAAGGACCTGCATGCGCGCAGAAACAACGTTGGGCGAAGTGTCACGCGGTCGCGGCGGACGGTGAATCCCACGACGTCCACGGGCTCGTCGTCCGAGACGCGGCACACCTTCCAGGGCTTGAGGCTTAGCCCGAAGTCCTTAAGCAGCAGCCTTTGCAGCTGCCGCGCAGCGCTGCGCAGGTCGCGCTTGTCTTGGCTGAACAGGTACACGTCGTCGGCGTACCACAGCTGGTGCGACACGAGCGGCCTCCACGCGCCACGGCGGCGCTTGCCCATCCCCTCCACGGCGTGGTAGCCGAACGAGAGGACGAGCTGCGCCATGCGCAGGCTGAAGTGGCTGCCTATCTCCAGGCCGCCGCCGTAGGTGGCCAGCAGCGCTTCGCACAGGTAGAGCACGTCCGGGCTTCTCACGTGGCGGCGAAGCACGCGCATGACCGCGTCGGGCCTTATCGACGGGTAGCACTTGCGCACGTCGAGGTGCACGAAGTAGCCGCCCTCGCGCACCCAGCGGCGCACGGCCTTGGCGGCCATGAGCTGCCCCTTGCCCTTGACGCTCGATACCTGCCAGAAGCCGACTTTCGCGCGCAGCAGCCCGCCCAGCGCCTCTATCGCCACGTAGTCGCACACCTGCTGCTTGACGCTCTCCACGCCGATGATTCGGAGCTTGCCGTTGGTGGGCTCGCGGTGCCTGTATCGCTTGATCGGGCGGAACGTCAGTGCGCGCGACTCGATCTCGTGGGCGATCTCGGCGGCGAGCGCCTTGGCGCTGCCGTGCTCGTCGGTGACGCGCCACGCGTTCTTCTTTCCAGCCGGCGCGCTGAGCCACGATTCGTAGGCTCTAGAAATGAGGGCCCCGTCGATTCGGAGCCCCTTGCAGTACGTTTTCAATCGTTCAGACCGTCCCTCTCTGGATGCCGTCCGAGGTTTCGCCGATTCGGCTACCGTCCCGGTGGTCTTGAGGCCATTTCAGTCGGTTGACCCAGGCTTGCCCGCTCGAATCCAGCACGGCGGGTAGTCGCGGCGGAAGTGGGTGCAGCTGGTTTTAGTTTGTCGTATCCAGATAGGCGCGAGCCGATGTTCCACCAGGCGTTGCCGGTGCCGTTGTTGCCGTTGACGTACCAAAGGCCGGCGTTGCCCCTGTTCCTCAGGTTGCCGAGGGAAAGCCAAGAACATGGCGGCCCGCGCGCCGCGAATCCCTGTCTGTTCCATAAGGGGGCTTGCGCCCCCTCGCGGCTTACGCCGCTTCACCCCCGGAGCGACCATTGGCAGAGCGGCGCGAGCCGATGCTCCACCAGGCGAAGCCGGTGCCGCAGTAGCCGTAGACGAACCAAAGCCCGGCGTGGCCCCAGTGCCCCAGGGCGCCGAGGGAAAGCCATTCCCTCAAACCGACGACGGTGTCCGCGACCTTGTAGTTGCCGTCGCAGATGCCCACCGAGGTGGAGGCCCCAGTGCCCTGCTGCATCATCAGGCCGTTGGCGGTCTTCGGGTAGAGGCCGTAGTTCCAGCCTTCCACCGCCGGGCCGGGGAACGCGCCACAGGAAAGGGCGCCGTCGGCGAGCGCGCCTGCCTTCTCGTTCTTGGTGTCGGGGTTGACCCAGACGGCGGCGCCGCTGCCCGTGTACTGGATGAGCACGTTGCCCAGAGCCTCGTACATGCCCAGCCCGAGCTCGATGCCCTGGACGGCGAAGGGCTGCTTGCCGTCGGTGAGGCTCGTGGGGGAGCCGTCGCCCTCGACCGCGTCGCACGCGCCGGTGCGCCAAGGCACGGTGCTCAGCAGGTAGGTGGTCTCGGTGCTGAACGGCTTTGCCGCGTCGAGGTAGATGGCGACGTTGGAGTCGTCGTAGGGTTCCTTCTTGAGGACGGCCGTGGAGTCGAGCACGTCGTAGTTGTATCCGTACCCGCGGTCTGTGCTCGTGCCCGTGTGCGTGCCCAGGATCATCGAGGAGCCGACGAGGACCTGGTCGGCCTTCGATTTCGCGACGATGACGCGCGTGGTGCCGCTCTCGGCGACGGTCGGGCTCGCCTGCACGTCGTAGCCCGTGCAGCCCGCGAACACGCTTTGAGAGTTCTTCGTCGCGTACTTGAGCAGGAACATGGCCTTGACGTACCAGTCGTCGGCGGCGACCTTGAAGGCGTCGCCCGTCGTGGCCGTCTTCATGAGGGAGACGCCCGAGTCGTGGCTCACGGAGCACTTCACCTGCGCGCCGCTCACGCTGCGCGGCCTGCCGTCGGCGTCGACCGAAAGGGCGTATTTGGCATAGAGCATGTAGGGCCGCCGCGCGCCGTTCGGAAGCAGCGCGGCGGGCTGGAGGCCCATGCCCGGCTGCCGGGTGTCGGATACCGCGAGGTTCACCGCGTCGTCCGTCTCGGTCTCAAGCGTGTAGAGCACCGGCGTCATGACCCAGGTGTCTTCCTTGCGGCTGAAGCGCCCGTCCCCGTCGATGGCGGTGACGTAGGGGCTGCCGTCGGCGTCCACGCCGCCGTTGACCTCGAAGTACGCGAACGGCCCCACGTTTCGGTACGGGTCGACCGCCGCGCGGCCGATGACGCCGGGCACGGGGTTGGCGATTCCCGCGTTTGCCCCCGTCTTCGTGCAGGCGGTGGCGCTGCCCTTGGGTATGCTCACGCCGTAGCACTTGCCGTCGCGCATGCGCGCGAGCCATGCGGCGATGCTCGCGTTGGTGTAGCGGCCCGCCTCGTCGTCGAAGACGGGCACGGTCGCCGCCCCCATGGCCTCCAGCGCCACGGCGATGCGCGAAAGCGTCTCGTCGCTTGCGATGTGCGTCTTTCCCATGCCTATTCCTCCGTGTCCACTAGCGTGATGTAATCGGTGCCTCCGACGGTGTCGTAGGCAAGGTAGATGCGCTTGTCGGGGCTGATGGAGCCGCGCGCCTCCTCGGCGGCCTTGCGGGCGTCAGCCGCAGCCTCGGTAGCGGCGTTCCCTGACGCGTTGGCGGCGTTGGCGGCCGTGTTGGCCGCATCGGTGGCCGCGTTCGCGTTGCCGGTCGCGGTGTTCGCCACCGCCGTGGCGTCGTTCGCGTTTTTCGTTGCCTCATTGGCCTTGCCGGTAGCCGTGTTCGCCAACTCAATGGCGGCCTTGCAGTTGCTGACGGCGGCGTTGGCGTTGCCCAGCGCCGCAGAGGCGTCGGATGCGGCCTTCTCGCCCTTGGTGACGGCGGTTTCGGCGCGCTTCTCCAGGGCTTCGACGGCGTTGTCCCACGACTGCGCGGGCGTGAGGCCATCGCGCGCGTCGCGCACGATGTCCAGCGCGAAACGCTCCGTCTGCACCGTCTGTGAGCCCTTGCTGAACTCGAAATAGACTTCGTCGGTGTATCCCGGCACGCATGCGAGCTTGCTTTCCTCGCACACGTGCGCGACGGCGTTGCCGGAAGCCGTGGCCGCTCCCCTGTAGTAGTGGGTGCGATCGGGCAGGCGCGCCACCAGATAGGCCGTGTAGCCCGCGAGGTCGAACTCGGCCCCGCCGTCGTACACGAGCGCCCTGATCGTGGTGCCGCCGCTCTCCCCCTGGGCGATGCGGACGCAGCTGTTGCCGCGCCCGCGCTTGTCTATATCCAGCTCGATCGTCTGGGTGTTCATCGATCCTCCGGTTCAACGACGTTAGAAAGCACAAGACCCGTTCGCGCCTCTAGCTGAATTTGAATGACGCAATCGTTTTCTCGCCTGTGCTGACGGATCCTCCGTAGCGGTCGTGAGTAATGTTCATAACAAGGCCCACC
>CAKUKJ010000275.1 GCA_934662525.1 uncultured Coriobacteriales bacterium
ATGAGCCCGATGCAGTACCGCAGGAGTTTGGGGCTGGCGGCGTAGTCGGTCCAAAGAAATGTCCGCATCCCCCTACCCGCCGGGACTCAGGTTCCCCGACTCAGCTGATGACGGGGCACAACAGCTACGAGGGAATGGACTTCTCAAGACCCGCAAGTCCTACTTCTCGCAGTTCTTCAGCTTGAGCCCTCGAAGGTGCCGCCCATGCCCTCGGCCGCCGCCTCAGAGAGGGCCTGCGTGGCCTCGGCGTCGAGCGTCTTGGCGTCCGTGCTTAAGTTATCGGATGTTTCACAGTATCGGATGTTTCAATTCTCTGATGACGAGCTGAAAACAGCCTCTTGAAGGGTTCTCGTCTTCTCTCGAAAAAAGACGGAACTATGCCGATATACCCACGAGGTCACTGCGGCAGATTCCCATACCGGCCAGCAGCTTCGTTTCTATCATGGGCGACTCGGCGCGCACTTCATCAAGCAGAGAGAGGACGTCGTCGGCGTATTGCATCAAATCCTCCCGCCTGACAACAAAGGAAAGAGCGCGCAAAAAGTCCTTGAAGCCCTCGTCTTGCTGCTTACCCGCTCGAGAGCAGTAGAACCTTTCGTCATGGGCACAGATGTTGCGGAATTCAGGAAGGAGGTGGAATGAAAAGGCGAGATCCTTTTGCCCGACAACTTTCTTGCCAAGAGATCGTGCCAACGTGATGCAAGTTCTTGTTTTTACGGACTGGGTCTGATAATCAAAAAATGCCGAAGTACTCCCAAAGCTCAGACATTTTGACAAGACCCAGAGAGGCAAGCAGCCGTGGTTTCGTACATAGTGGGAGATATAAGCCTTATGGGAGTCATTGTCATGAATGCGCTGCAATGTCGAGAGAAGGCGAATGAGACCCTTTGTGTAATACTTATCGTTACGATAGTCCGATCGTGAACAATAGCAAGCAGGGTCAAGATAGGCGTCTCTTTCCCTATGCGCAGCCGAAAACGCGTATACGACCGCCGTCTTCATTGCATTCTCCGCATCAAGCAACAAGGGCATAGAAATGCTTCTTAAGTTCTTGTCGAACAAATAAAGCAGTTCAAAGTGCCGGAAAACCGTACCATCTGCATATCTATCGTCACCGGCGAGATTAGTTTTTTCCTTATCTATCAGCACATCTTTATAACCATTGATTACAGTGTAGTAGTTTTCACGGAGGAGAAAAGCCGCCGCATAATCTTCGTCGGCAAACCCGACCCCACGGAACTTAAGCTTCGCAACTTGTTCCTCAACTGTACTAAAAGGTTTGGGATCAACCTGCATGGAACTCCCCCCATACGAAGGGGGCCGCCAACAAGTGACGGCCCCCTTTGCCCGAAGCTCGAATCGAACTCGCGAGCGTGTCAATACCAATGACTCTAACGCTGCGGAAACCTGATGTCAACTATTTTTCTTTAGATGACGGCGTAAAAAACTGAGGGTTTTGTAAGGTGGAGTCGCAAAAGCGGTTCAACCTATTTTTCATCTGAGAGGGCCGTGTCACTCGGGCAACAAACGACCCCAAAGCAAGGATGGCCTGCAATCAGGGCGCGCCCCCAGGTTGCGCGCCCTGATTGCAGGCCAGCACGCTGCGGAACCCGGCCTGCCGGGCGTGGGGCAGCTAGCCCCCCACGCCCGGCAGTCAATCAATCCTTACTCGGTCACCAGCTGGATACTGTTGATGAGCGAGTCAAGCTTGTCGGCCCACGCCTTGGCGGCGGCGGGGTCGCACACCGCGGTGAGGCCCTCCACGCTGCCGTCGGCCACGGGCACGAGCACCATGAGGCACTCGTAGGTCTCGCTGCCGCTCGTCAGCGAGAACACGCCCACCGTAAGGCTGACCTCGCCCGCCTTGCGCACGCTGGAGCCCTCGAAGGTGCCGCCCATGCCCTCGGCCGCCGCCTCAAAGAGGGCCTGCGTGGCCTCGTCGTCGAGCGTCTTGGCGTCGGCGGCGCTCACGAGCGTGCCCGCGGTCTCCACCAGCACGTTGTCGGTCGTGCCGAGCCACACGCCGTCCTCGCCGGAGAGGCCCTCGGGCAGCGCGAAGGTGAAGCCGCCCGCCTGGGCCCGGCTGTCGTCAGCCTTGGCGGCGCCGGCGTCCTCGGCGTCGGCGCCGTCAGCCTCGTCGGCCTTCTCCTCAAGCGCGATGGACTCCACGGCCGCCTTGGCAGCCGCCGCGTCCTCGTCGCTCGCCGTCTCGGAGGAGGCCACCTGCACCAGCGCGAAGCCGCCGTCCTTGAGGGCGACGTACACCTGCGTGATGCTCCAGTGCCCCTCGGGCCCCACGGTGGAGGCCGTGGTGGTGCCGTCGGCGTTCTTCACGGCCTCATAGGGGCCGGTCGCATCAAGCTCGTACACGTAGCCCGTCACGCCCTCGGCAAGCTCGACCGTGCCCTTGTCCTGCACGCTTGCGGTGGAGTAGCCTGCCACCGTCTTGTTGGCCGCCTCCTTGAAGGCCGAGGCTACGTCGCCGTCGGCAGGCAGCGCCGCGCGGGAGAGGTCCTCCACGCTCACCGCGAGCGTTCCCTCGTCGTTGACGGCGCTGGCCAAGGTGCCCGCCACGCGCACGTCCATGTCCTCGGGCAGCTGCACCTGCAGGCCCGCAAACGTGAGCACTCCGTCGGCAAACGCCTCGCCGGCGGCAGGGGTCGCCGTGCCATCGCTCGTCGCGGAGGCAGCCGCTGCGGCACCTGTCTGCGAGGTCGCGGCGGCATCAGCGTATGCCGAAACCGTGCCCCAGCCGCAGGCAAGGCACGTGCCCGCAAACGCCAACGACACAAGCGCGGCTCCCGCCGCCTTCATCGAAATCTGCATGTCTCATCTCCTATCAGGGGGGCGGGGCGAGGGGGTCGAGATCCCCCGCCCCGCCGCTCATCGGTTGGCCTAGGCGGCCTTGCCGCCCAAGAACGCGGCCTCGAAGTTCTCCGCGCCGCTGGCAAGCTCAAGCTCGCCGCCCGTGAGGGCCGCAGCCAATGCCAGGGCCGCCGTGGCGTCGGTGCCGCTGGCGGCATCGGGGTCGAGCGCGGTGAGCGTGTTGGACACGCCCGCGCAGGCGAAGTCCACCGAAGTGCCCTCCGCCGTGCCGGCCTCAAGCTCGCCCGCAGCGCCATGAACGGCCATCTGCGAGGCAGCCTTGGTGGCCGTGGCAAGGAAGTCGAGGTCGGCCGCAGCGCCGGTGCCCTCGGCCGCAAGCGAGCCCACGCCGGCAGCGAGGGTGCCATTGGCGGCGGCTGCGGCGGCCTTGCTCCAGTCGTAGGAGGAGCCGGCGTTGCCGCTCACCGGCACGCCCGTGAACACCACCTGGAACGTGGCGGGCCAGGTGTGCGAGCCCGTGATGCCCGAGATGGTGGAGGCCAGGCTGCCCATCACGATGGTGGCCGAGCAGCTGCGCGTGATGACGCCGCTCATGTCGGTGATGGTGCCCAGGTCGATGGTGACGGCGCTCACGTAGCCGCCCGAGTACTCGGTGTCGACCACCGACAGGCCCGAAATACCGCTCACCGTCATGACCTTGCTCTGGATGGTGATGGGCACGCGCAGCGTGGCATGGCCCGACTCGTCCACCGTGAGCGTGGCGTTGCCGGTGACGGGGTACATCGGCGGGAAGTCGCCGCTCGTGAGGTAGGGCATGAGGGGCAGGCCCGTGGCGGAGCGGTCGGACAGCCAGATGTTGGCGGTGACGGTGTAGGTGCCGGCCGTCAGGCGGTAGCCGCCGCCCGAGTAGTCGCCGTTGCCCGTCGTGCCCTGGTTGCCGTTCTGGCCACCGTTGTTGTCGGAGCCGTTGGCGCCGCCCTGGTTGGCGTTGCCGTTGGAACCGTTGCCATTGTCGGGCGTGGTGGCGCCGCCGTTGTTGGTACCGTTTCCTCCGGTGTTGCCGTTGTCGGGCTTGTCGGTACCACTCTGGCCAGGGATGGTGATAGTGGAGGTGCTGGAGAGCTTCACGAGAGAGGAGAAATCGGCCGAGATGCGCAGCGGCACGTTCCACTCCTGGTTGAGCAGCGTGGGGAACTCCACGC
>CAKUKJ010000276.1 GCA_934662525.1 uncultured Coriobacteriales bacterium
GGTCGGTGCTGGTTGAGCAGGTGTTCTCGTATCCCGGGCTGGGACAGGCGGCGGTCACGGCGGGCCTGGGGGGAGATGCCGCGCTGCTGGCGGGCATCGCCGTGTTCTCGGCCGCGCTCGTGTTCGCCGGCAACCTCGCCGCCAACGTGCTGTACGGCATCATCGACCCGCGCATCCGGAAGGGGGCCACGCATGGATAACCTCGCGTATGCGACCGCACAGGAGGGGGCCGCCCCTCAGGCGACCCAAGCCGCAAGCTATGTACCCGTGTTGCACGCGCCTCGTCACAGGCAGCGCTCGCGCCTGGGCGTATCGGGCCGCAGGCTCGCCCTGCTTTCGTTTGTGGCGGCCCTACTCGCGCTCGTTGTCATCGTCGCCACGGGGCTGGCTGCAGCGCCTCAATCCTCGCTCGCCGACTTCGCCCAAAAGAGCCTCGGGCCCTCCTGGGAGCATCCTTTTGGCACCGACCGCATGGGGCGCGACATGTTCGCGCGCACGCTGGCGGGCCTGTCCACGAGCGTGCTTGTGGGCCTTCTCGCGGCCGGCGCGTCCTCCCTCATCGCGCTTGTACTCGGCACGGCGGCGGCCCTGGGCGGAAAGCGGGTCGACGCCGTGGTCACCTGGCTCATCGACCTCATGATGGGCGTCCCCCACATCGTGCTGCTCATCCTCATCTCCTATGCGCTGGGCAAGGGCTTTTGGGGCGTGACGGTCGGCGTGGCCCTGACGCACTGGCCCAGCCTCACCCGCGTCGTGCGTGCCGAGGTGTTGCAGTGCCGTGAGTCGGGCTTCGTGGCCGTGGCGGGCAAGCTCGGTGTGGACAGGGCGTCCATAGCGCTGCGGCATGTGCTCCCCTACGTGCTGCCCCAATATCTGGTGGGACTCATCCTGCTGTTCCCCCATGCCATCCTGCACGAGGCGGCCGTCACGTTCCTGGGCTTCGGCCTCGCGCCCGAGCAGGCCGCCATAGGCAACATCCTGTCGGAGTCGATGAGCTATCTCACGGCCGGCATGTGGTGGCTGGCAGTGTTCCCTGGCCTGGCGCTCATCGCGACGGTCGCCCTGTTCGACGTGGCGGGGTCGAACCTGCGCAGGCTCGTCGACCCGCACAGCGCACAGGAATAGGAGGGTGAGCAACATGGACAACCATATCGACGGCGAGGCCCACCATCACCACACCCACAGCGGGCACTCCCACCATGAGCACGGCCATCACCTGCTGCAAGTGGAGCACCTGAGCGTGGCCTTCCATATGTACGAGGAGGACAAGCCCTTCTTCCAGGCAAGGCAGCACGACGTGGAGGTCATCCACGACCTGAGCGTGTCGGTGCATGAAGGCGAGATCGTAGCCGTAGTGGGTGCCTCCGGTTCGGGAAAGAGTTTGCTGGCAGACGCAGTGCTCGGGCTGTTCGAGCCAAATGCGCGCGTGACAGGCCGCATCTGGTTCGACGGCGAGGAATGCGACACCGCACGACTCGAGGAGCTGCGCGGGCACGGCATCGGCCTCGTGCCGCAAAGTACAGCAAGCCTCGACCCCCTCATGCGCGTGGGCAGGCAAGTGGAGGGCCTTGCCCGCAACCGGCAGGACAGGCAACGGCGCAGGGCACGCCGCAAGGATCTTTTTGCCCGCTATGGCCTCTCCGAGGACGTCGCGCGGCTCTATCCCCATGAGCTCTCCGGCGGCATGGCACGCCGCGTGCTTCTGTGCTGCGCCCTCATGGACGAGCCGCGCCTCATCGTTGCCGACGAGCCCACGCCCGGGCTCGACCTCGACCTGGCCTGCAAGGCCCTTGCTGACCTGCGCGCGTTCGCCGACGAAGGAGGCGGCGTCATGCTCATCACGCACGACATCGAGCTGGCGCTGCGCGTGACCGACCGCGTGGCCGTCTTCAAAGACGGCACCGTGGTGGAGGAGACTTCGGTGGAGAGCTTCGCCAGCCCCGAGACGCTCCGCCACCCCTTCTCCCGCGCGCTCTGGCACGCACTGCCCGAGCATGAGTTTGCATGCAGGGAGGGCTCCCCGTGCTAGAAGCACGCGGCATCTCCTTTGCCTACCCAGGCAAACAGCCCATCTACCAGGGACTTAACCTCACCGTTGCCCCCGGCGAGCGCGTGGCACTACAAGCCCCCTCGGGCTTTGGCAAGACCACGCTGTGCCGCATGCTCGCCGGGTACCTGCAGCCCGCCTCAGGCCAGGTGCTGCTCGACGCGCGGCCGCTCCCCACGCGCGGCGCATGCCCCGTGCAGCTCGTGTGGCAGCACCCCGAGATAGCCATGGACCCACACATGCGCATGGCGGCGAGTCTCGCCGAGGCGGGCGTGGGCCACAGGCGCATGCGCAGCCTTTCCGACCCGGCGCTCTCCACCGCCCACCGCGAGCTGTTGGAGCGCCTCGGCATCCGCGAGGCATGGCTTGCGCGCTTCCCCCACGAGCTCTCCGGCGGCGAGCTGCAGCGCTTCTGCATTGCCCGAGCCCTGGCGGTGCGGCCCCGCTACCTCATCGCCGACGAGATCTCCACCATGCTCGACGCCGTGACCCAGGCGCGCATCTGGCACGTGCTGCTGGAGGAGTCCACCGCCACCGGCATGGGCATCGTTCTGGTCTCCCACTCCCCCGCCCTCACGGCGCGCGTTGCGACGAGGACGGTGAGGCTGGCGTAGCTCCCGGCAAACTCCTGTCGAGAGCCCGACCAAAGCACAAAAGCCCCGCACGTCGCGTATGGCGGCGCACGGGGCTCATTGGTTCATATCGGCCTCTTGGCTTACTTACTTGATCTCGGTCTTCGCCTCGGGGAACTCGCCCGTCGCGGCGATGGTGCCGGCCAGCCAGCCGAACGTCAGGGCCGTGGCGTGGCTCACGCCGCCGATGGCCACGGGGTAGTCCTGCAGGATGCGGCCGCCCATGTTGTTGCCGGCCGCGTAGAGGCCCTCGATGGGCTGGTAGTCGTAGTCCACGACGTTGAGCGTCTCGGGATCCATCGACAGGCCGCCCAGGCACACGAGCATGGAGCCTGCGCTGATCTTGGTGGCGTAGAACGGCGGCTGTGTGATGGGGAACATGCGCTCGGGCGTCTTGCCGAAGTCGGAGTCCACGCCGGCCTCGCACAGCTCGTTGTAGCGGTCGACGCATGCGACGAGGTTGGCCTTGGCGGTCTCATCGAGGCCGAGCTTGTCGGCGAGCTCCTCGATGGTGTCGGCGATGGCGTCGCAAGCGTCCTCCACCATCTCGCGCGTGGCCACGGCGTACTTGCCGATGGTCATACCGTAGCCGTCCAGCGTGGGGTCGTCATCAACGATGTGGTTGACCGAGCCGTGGGCGCAGTTCATCTTGCCCACCTCGTCGGCGTAGTTGTCATCAAAAATCTGAATGCCGTACTCGCCGGGCTGACGATAGAGCTGCGTAGAAAGCTGCTGGCCGGCGACGTCCTCGTTGACGAAGCGCTGGCCGCGCGAGTTCGCCAGGAAGAAGGCGTCGCAGCCCAGGGCGCCGCCCAACGTGTGGGTCATCGGGGCGTGAGGGCCGTCCTCCATCTTGGCACCGATCCACATGCCCATCTGCTGGCCCTCGCCGACGTTGGTGGGGTTGCCCTCCGCGTCCATGTTCATCCACATGGCCGGGTAGGTGCGGCCGCCGCAGTAGTACTTCACCATGTTGGAGTTGCTGCCGTAGTCGCCGGCGCACATGATGACGCCCTTCGCGGCGGTCACCTTGAAGTAGTCGCCGTCGACCGTCTGGGCGATGACGCCGTCGACGCGGCCGGTCGTGCCGTTGGCCACGCCGTCACGGGTGAGTTGGCGCGCCCAGCAGCTGAAGCGGAAGTCAACGCCGGCGTTGAGAGCCGCCTGGTAGTTCTCCTCGAGGATGCCTCCCTGGTCGGGCACGAAGGAGCAGGTTGCCTGCGGGAACGTGGGCGAGAACTCCTTCGTGGCGTCGAAGTCCTCAGGCACAGGGAAGTGCGTGGCCTGGATGGTGATGTCGTCGGGGTTGTAGCCCGTGGCCGTGTTGTCGATGAAG
>CAKUKJ010000277.1 GCA_934662525.1 uncultured Coriobacteriales bacterium
GGGGCGGTATGATTCGCCGGAAGAGCCCCAGGTAGGGTTCGGAGATGGAAGCCAGCACCGAACGGATGTCCTCCACCCACTTTGAGGCTCCGTAGGGAATCCAGCTCATGAGCACATAGATGACCAGGATAATCGAATAGATACGGAAGAGCTGGTAGATGGCAATAGAGAGCATCGGCTACCTCAACAGGCCCTGGCGCTTGAGCTCGCCCATCGTGGCGTCGGACACGCTCACGCCTTTGGGGCAGATGGCGAAGAGCTTCTGGGACAGCTCGGTGATGGCAGCGCCGCTCGCGCAGCACATACCGAACGAGAAGTCGAGAATGCGCTGGCAGGTTGCGTCGGAGGAACCGCGCATCGCAAGCACGACGGGCCTCTTTTCGGCAAGCAGGCCCTCCGCGATGCGTCGCACATCGTCGTAGGTGCGCGTGCGGATGACGACGGCGTCGCTCGAGAACGTCGGGGCCTCGTTTGCGCGCGAGGAAGCTGCGGCTGGGGCGGCGGGCTTGGGCGCGTCGGTGCGCGGGGATGCCGTCGCCGGCACGGCCGCGGGCCTTGACGCGCCCTGCATGGAGACGGGCGCGGCGGCAGGACGGTTCTGAGTGGGCCTCTTGGCCTGAGAGACTGATTGCGAGACCGCAGCGGCGGGCTTGTTCGCAGGCTTGGCGGCGACATCCGCAGCGGCCACGCGATCGCGCAGGCGCTCTGCATACGACTTGGGAGCGCCCGCCCCGGCGGAGGTCGCGCGCGGGGCACGGCCCTCGGCGCGCGGCATCACCTGAACGCCGTCGTCCTCAGCGGCCCGCTTGGACGTCGCAGCCGCAGGCGCGCTGGCAGGGCCGCCCTTCAGAGGACGGACGCCCGCTGTGCCCTCAATGACCCGGAAGCCGTTGCCGCCCTCCGTGCGCGTGCTGCCTGCCGCGCGCACGACCGACCAATCGACATGTGCGTCGTCTGCGTGCTCCTTGACGAATGCGTCGGCCTCGGCACGGGGGTCGGGGTCTGGAATTGCGGGCAAAAAGGTGCCGGTGTTGCTCATCAACTGAAAGTCATCGACGCCCTGAGGCCAGCTGCCCTCGCGAAGGCCGCGTTGGAACTCCTGCTCGGCAGCTTCCTCATCGTTCTTCTTGCGTGACTTAAAGCTATCTAGAAAGCTCATATGTGCAGCCTCTCTTCGATGGAAAACGTCGGATCGAAGGCAACTCTACCTAGACGCACTATCGTAGCACCCTGGCGGATGCCCGCCTCAAAGTCCTCGCTCATGCCCATAGAAAGCTCGCTCAAGCTTGCCTGGGGATAGGCCCGGGCAAGCTCGTCGCGCAGGGTGCGCAGCCCCTCGAACGTGCGCTCGGCAACCGTGATGTCGCCTTGGGGCGCCATGGTCATAAGCCCGCGAACCTCGATGCCGGGCAATTGCAGGGCCTCCTCGAACATGCCTTTGAGCGACTCGGGATCCATCCCCTGCTTGGAAATCTCGCCCGACACGTTGGCTTCAAGCAGCACGGGCTGCACGATACCGGCCGCAACGGCGCGCTTTGAGACGGCCTGCGCAAGCTTGGCAGAGGAGATGGAGTGCACGAGACACGGGTGACACGCCAGGACGTGGTTGATCTTGTTCTCCTGAAGGTTGCCGATCATGTGCCAGCGCACACCCTCGAATGCGGGGTCGCCTGCCACGAGGCCGAGCTTGCGCTCAAGCTCCTGTGGGCGGTTCTCGGCAAAATCGGTGTACCCAGCAGTACGCGCAGCCATAACCTCGGGCACATCGACCGTCTTGCTCACGGCACAAACGGTGACGTCTGCCGGGTTGCGGCCCGCTTGGGCGCACGCACGCGCCATAAGCTCGAAAATCTGCTCTCGACGCCGTGCCAGTGCCTGGGCGTAGGCGTTGTCGTACTCAATAGCCATTTGAAGGCCCCCTTAGGATCTCATGAAGGCAACGGCGGCATGGCGGCCGGTCTTGCCCATCTCCGCACGGTGCGAGAAGAAGCACCCGGTAAGCTTTGCCGTGCACAGGCACGTGTCGCTCACCTTGTCTGCGGCAACGCCCGCCTCCTCAAGGCTCGCCCTCACGCACGCAGACATGTCGAGGTGGCGCGGGCCCCACTGGGCCATCCGCCCGAATCGCTCGGTAAAGCGATCGAGCAGCTCCTGTGAGACCTCGTAGGACTCGCCGCTGATATGCGGGCCGATGAATGCCTGCACGTCGGCCGGCTCGCAGCCGCATGCCCGGGCAAGCTCAAGCGCCGTCTTGCCCGCGATGCCCGCCAACGTGCCCCGCCAGCCGGAATGCGCCACCGCAAAACCTCCCGGAGCCACGAGCACCACAGGCGTGCAGTCGGCGAAAAGGAGCATGACGGCCTGGTCGGGCACCGTGCACACGACCGCATCGGCCCCCTCCTCAAGGCAGGTTGGGCGCTCCCCCGCATGGGAGATGACCGCCACCTCGTCTCCATGCACCTGGTTGGGCACGACAAGAGAGGCGGCGAGGTCTTCTGCATCCAGCGCCGCAAACACGCGCCTGCGATTCTCGGCGACACAGGCGGGGTCGTCCCCGCCTTTCGTGCCGAGGTTCAAACTGGCAAAAGGGGGCTGGGAGACGCCGCCCGTGCGCTCCGTGAAACAAAACGTGACCCCACCCGGCGCTGCATCGCAGCAGCCGAGAAGGGCCACGCCGTGGTCTACAAGTCGCTTGATGTGAACGCGCTCAGTAGCCGTCAATGCGAAGTGCCGCCCGTTCTCTTAGAACCTGCTGCGCTTCAGGAAATCGGGAATGTCGAACTCGGAGGAAGAGTTCTGCGCAGCGGCGGCAGGGGCCGCAGGGCGCGAGGCGCCGGCAGGCACATTGTTGAGGAAGCTGGGACGACGGTCGGCCCCCAGGTCGAGCTTCGACTGGCTGTTCGCCTTAGCGTCGCCGCCGAAGCCCGTGGCGATGACGGTAACGCGAACGGTGTCGCCCAGGTTCTCGTCGATGACAGTGCCGAAAATGAGGTTGACGTCCTGGCTCACGGCGTCGCTCACGATGCCAGCAGCCTCATTGACCTCGAACAGACCCAGGTTGGAGCCGCCGGCGATAGAGAGCAGCACACGGTCGGCGCCGTCGATGGCACTCTCGAGCAGCGGGGAGGAGATGGCCTGGTTGGCGGCATCGGCAGCGCGGTTCTCGCCCGTGCCCGTGCCGATGCCCATCATGGCCGTGCCGGCGTCGCTCATGATGGTGCGCACGTCGGCGAAGTCGAGGTTGATGAGGCCCGGGACGGTGATGAGGTCGGTGATGCCCTGGATGCCCTGGCGCAGCACCTCGTCGGCCATCGTGAAGGCGTCCAGGAAGGAGACCTTCTTGTCGGCCACGTCGAGCAGACGGTCGTTGGGAATGGTGATGAGGGTGTCGACGTTGGCGCCGAGCTCCTCGATGCCGCTCACGGCGTTGCGACGACGGACGGCGCCCTCAAACGTGAAGGGCTTCGTGACGACGCCGACGGTCAGGGCGCCGACGTCGTTGCGGGCGATGTCGGCCACGACGGGAGCGGCGCCCGTACCTGTGCCGCCGCCCTCGCCTGCGGTGACGAAGACCATGTCGGCGCCCTCGAGGGCGGCCTTGATCTGGTCGCGCGACTCCTCGGCGGCAGAGCGGCCGACCTCGGGCTTGGCTCCGGCGCCCAGGCCCTTGGTGAGGTCGGTGCCGATGTGGACCTTCGTCTCAGCGTCGGAGTTGAGCAGGGCCTGGGCGTCCGTGTTGACCGTCACAAACTCGACGCCCTGCACGCCAGAAGCGATCATGCGGTTGACTGCGTTGCAGCCGCCACCGCCCACGCCAACGACCTTGATTACCGCCATGTAGTTGTTGGTGGCGTCGCCCTGTCCGTACATCCTGACCTCCGTAGTCTTTGAAAACTGTAATGCTCAACCTTACAGTTAGATAGCTCACACATCATTTTATAATCGCACGCGCACCCTAGGCTGTCAATGCAGGTACAAGCCTTCTTAACATTGCCCCAGGT
>CAKUKJ010000278.1 GCA_934662525.1 uncultured Coriobacteriales bacterium
GGATGGCGACGTCGCCAAGTGGTAAGGCAGAGGCCTGCAAAGCCTTTACCCCCAGTTCGAATCTGGGCGTCGCCTCCAATGCTTATTCAGCCGTCCTTTGGGCGGCTTTTTTTGTTTACGACTCCTTGTACAGTGACCTCGAAGACCGGGGACAGCGCGATTTTGAGACGGGCTTCTACCCTGACACCGCCGCTGCACGCCGACACGTCAGGCGCTGGCGGCAAGACCCCTGTCGAGCATCTTCACAAGACGGACGCACGTCCCCTTGCCCGACTCTCGCGGGGCAATCGAGATGGAGTCCGCAAGCATGAGCATAAGCTTGATGCCCCGGCCCCTCTCATGGGTAGGCTCAGGCAGCGCGTCGCCTTGGTTGTACGTGATGCCCGCACCGCAGTCGTTGACTTCCATGACGAGGCGATCCGAGTACAGGGAGACCGTCGCCGAGACGTCGCCCTCTTGGCCGTTGGCTCCGCCGCCGTGGTCAAACGCGTTGCCCAGCGCCTCGCCGAGGGCCAGCACCATGTCATACGAGGTGCTGCGCGGCAGCTGCAGCGCCTGCAGGATGGCGGAAATCGACTTGCGCGCCTGTTCCATGGATGATGGGTCGCTCGATAGGCTCACGGTGTAGACGCGCAACGGCACCTCGTCGGTGGGAACGCCCACGCTGCGCACCCCCGCCATGCCCTTGGGAATGCAGGGAATCTTGTCGAGCAGCTGCGCCTGCTTGATGGAGCGCACGACCGACTCGTTCGCGTTGATGAGCACGAGCCTGCCCCCGCGCGCAGCCAAGCGCCTGGAGAAGAAGACGAGGACGGCTATGCCCGACGAATCGACGTAGTCCACCGACTCGATGTTGAGCACGAGGCTCGTATACCCCTGCCGAACGATGAGCAGCAGCCTTTCGCGCAAGGCGGAGGCGTTCTGCCACGTGATATCGCCCGCCAACGAGATGACGAGCGCACCCTTGTCGACGAGCATCGCCCCTCCCTGCAGGTCCCCGTGCGTCTTTATTGCCAAAACACAAGGCTTTTTCCCCACTCGTGTGCATCCCAAACAGGGAAGGCCAAAAACATCGGTGACAAGATATGACGCGCAGCCACAGTGGCTCCGGGGATTAAACACCGTCGAAGCGAACGGCGACCATGGCGATGTCGTCATGGGTGTCGCCGCCCGAAAAGTCCTCGACTTCCTTGAGGACGCGCCGGGGGATGTCGTCCAGGCCGAAACGGCACGCACGCAAAAGCGCGTCGCGCAGGTTGCCCTCGCCAAAGAACCCGCCCGAGGGGCTGCGGGCCTCGGTGGTGCCGTCGGTATAAAGGAAAAGCACGTCTCCAAGCTCGAACGTGAAGCTGCCCGAGATATAGCGCATCCCCTCGAACGCCCCGACGACCGGCGACTGCGTGGCCAGCAGCTCCAGCGAGGGGTTGGCGGCGTCGGGCGCATGCACGAGCATCGCAGGGGGATGGCCGGCGCTGCAGTACTTCGCCGAATGCGCGGGAAGGTCGACGAGGACGACGCACATGGTGGCAAACGTCTCGGCGCGGGAGAAGTTGATGAAGAGGCTGTTGAGCGCGCTCACCATCTCGTCGGGGTCGTCTTTCTCCCACACATAGGCCGCCAGACCGGTCTTGGCCATGGACGCCACCACGGCGGCCTCGACGCCCTTGCCCGACACGTCTCCCATGACGACGACGAAACGCCCGCCTCCCAGCTCATGCAGGTCGAAGAAGTCGCCGCCCACAACGGCCGACTCGGTGGCCGAAAGATAGAGGGACGCGGTGGAGATGCCGTTCACCTGGGGCATCTCGTTGCGCAAACCAACCTGCAGCGCATGGGCGATCTGCGCGTCGCTGGCATGGATGTGCTCCGTGAAGGCGATGCGCGAGATCTCGACGGACACGTCGTGCAGAAACTCCTCGTCCAGGAAGTCAAAGGGGGCGTCGGTGGCCCCGCGCAGCACGAGCAGAGCGAACCGGGTGCCCTCGCATGCCTGGCGCGCGCCAAGGGGAACGACGAAGCCCGCGTTGAGGTCGGTGTGACGCGCAATCCACATGCCCAAGTCTGAGGAATGCTGCACGGTACGGATGGAGGGGGCATCGCCGATGACCGCGTCCATCGACATGTTCGTCTGCATGGGGGCGACGCCGTCGATGCCCGTGTCGAGCGGGATGACGGAGCAGCCGGACTCCCCCGCATGCTCCTGCACCACGAGCACGCGGGCCGGCATGGCCTCGGCGATACAGCGGGCGACCTCGCAAACCATGTCGCCGCACATGGAGTCGGCGTTCATGGCAAGGTCGTGCACGCGCAGCAGGGCGTCTTTAAGGTCGTTTGAGCGGGAAAGCCGCAGCTGACTCAAAGCCGAGGAGATGCCGAAGGCAAGCGTCTCCGAGATTGTCTGGAGCATCTCCGTCTCCTCGGCGGTCAGCTCATGGTGGCCGTGCCACCCAAAGACGAGCACGGCGCTCACCCTGTCCTCAGAAAAGACCGGAGCGCCGACAATGGAGGAACACGAGCACGAAAGGAGCGAGCGGACCTTGTACCGCGTGCCCGAGGCATCGCGCATGATGCAGAAGTCATCGGCACTCGCGGGCCTCTCGAGGACGGAGAGACATGCCATGGAGCGCGTGCGGGCCACGAGGGGCGGAATGCCTGGCGTGGAGAGGCCGCGGTCGAACACGTCGGCGATGCGGTGGAAACCCTCCGAGACGCCGAAGGGGATGAATCCGCGGTCGGCGATAAGATAGAAAATCGCGGCGTCGGCCAAAAGGGCGTCGGCCATCTCGTTTGCCACGGCGTTGCAGGAGTCGGCGGCGTTGAAGCTGAAGTTGGCCGAATGGCGCAACAGCCCCAGAACCGCCTTGAGACGCCGACGGCAGTCCGCAAGCTGTTGGGCAAGGTCAGAAGGGCCGTCCTGGGGAGCAGATGGAGCAACGGGGTTGGGTTCGCCTGCCATGACACACCTCGTGCCTTCGTGGTCGCAGAGATGGACATATACGAAAAAAGCCCCTTGCGGGGCTTTTTAAGATTCAATGGTGTCGGAGGCGGGACTTGAACCCGCAAGACCGTAAAGGTCACTAGCACCTCAAGCTAGCGCGTCTGCCTATTCCGCCACTCCGACTTGGTTGCGTTTGTTGTTTGCAACCCGCAACGCGAGAAAGAACTTTACATGATGCGCCGCCCTATGGCAAGCACAATCTCTCGGGACAGCAAGGAATCCGCTATACTCCACATTTCATACATAAATTGCTATGCAGACAGCCAGCAGTCGCTGAAATCAGGCATGTACGTTGCCGAGACCGGCAGGTTGTTGACGCGAGTAGAAGACGCGATGCCGCCGCCGGAGTACAGAAGGGGCACCACGGGCATGTCGAACGCGACGCGTGCGCATAAGTCGCGCAACGCATCGAGCCTGCGGGCCTCGTCCGGCTCCTCCCCCGCTTGCACGAGGGCGTCGTCCAAATCGTCGCTCGCATACCCCCCCACGTTGTCCGAGCCCTGGGAGTGGAAGAGGTTGAACAGCTCGACGCCTGCCGCATCGCACAGCGGGAGATGGCAGACGAGCGCCACATCGAAGTCGGCACTTGCAAGCTTGTAGGAGAAGTCGCCCCATGCCGGCGTGGAGAGGGTCGCGGACACGCCTGCGTCGGCGAGCTGCCCCACGACAAGGTCGCCCAACCCGGCAAGCAAGCAAGGGTCGCAGAGAATCTCAAGCCCGGAAGACGCAAGAGCATCGGGCAGGGCGTCCACCGAATCCTGCAAGCCACCGCCCGTGGCATCCGAGCCCGACCGTTGCGCATCATCGGACGTCGACGCGGTAAGCCAGACGCCCTCCTCGTACCCAAGGCTCGAGGGCGCGAGCACGTTGTCGGCAACGCACGCAGGCGCGAGGCCGAGCGCAAGGGGGTCGAGGCGATCGTCGCGGGCATCCTGCCGTCCGTCGAGGCTTTCCTCGGGCGGCTGAGAACCACCTCGCACTG
>CAKUKJ010000279.1 GCA_934662525.1 uncultured Coriobacteriales bacterium
GGTATGCTGCATGTCCACCCGCGACGCGCTTGCCTTCTTTGAGGCTCTGACCCTCACCGAGCGGGAGAGCTTCATCGGTGCGCGCATTGTGAAGGAGATCGTCGAGCGCCTGAGGTTCTTGGTGGACGTGGGCCTGGGCTATCTCACGCTTGAGCGCTCGGCGACCACGCTGTCGGGCGGCGAGGCCCAGCGCATCCGTCTGGCCACGCAGATCGGCGCCGGCCTGATGGGCGTGCTCTACATTCTCGACGAGCCCAGCATCGGCCTGCACCAGCGCGACAACGACCGGCTCATTGCAACGCTTCGCCACCTGCGCGATTTGGGCAACACGGTCGTCGTCGTCGAGCACGACGAGGACACCATCCGTGCGGCTGACTTCGTGGTGGACATGGGGCCGGGTGCCGGCGAGCGCGGCGGCGAGGTCGTGGCTGCGGGCACGCCCGCCCAAATCGAGGTGTCCGAGAAGTCCCTCACGGGTGCCTACCTGCGCGGTTCGCGCATGATAGAGCTGCCTCAAGAGCGCAGGCATCCCGACCGGGGCGCCATCACGCTGCGCGGCGCAAAGGCCAACAACCTCAAGAACGTCACGGTGAGCATCCCCATCGGCACCCTCACGGTTGTGACGGGCGTGTCGGGCTCGGGCAAGAGCTCGCTCGTCACCGACACGCTGGCCCCCGCGCTCACCAACGCCGTCCAGCGCTCCATGCGCCCCGTGGGCCCCTACAAGAGCCTCGAGGGCCTGCCACTCATTGACAAGGTCATCGACATCGACCAGACGCCCATCGGGCGCACCCCGCGTTCCAACCCCGCCACCTACATCGGGCTGTGGGACGATTTGCGCAACCTGTTTGCGAGCGTGCCCGAGTCCAAGGCGCGCGGATATGCGCCGGGCCGCTTCAGCTTCAACGTGTCGGGCGGGCGCTGCGAGGCGTGCAAGGGCGACGGCCAGATCAAGATCGAGATGCACTTCCTGCCCGACGTTTACGTGCCCTGCGAGCAGTGCGGCGGCAAGCGCTACAACCGCGAGACGCTCCAGGTGCTCTATCGCGGCAAGTCCATCTCCGACGTGCTCGACATGACGGTTGAGGAGGCGCTCGTCTTCTTTGCGGCCATCCCCTCCATCAAGCGCAAGCTCCAGACGCTGCACGACGTGGGCCTGGGGTATGTGCGCCTGGGACAGTCGTCCACGACGCTGTCGGGCGGCGAGGCCCAGCGCGTGAAGCTCGCCAAGGAGCTGCACCGCAGGCAGACGGGCAAGACGTTCTACATCCTCGACGAGCCCACGACGGGCCTGCACTTCGAGGACGTGCGTCAGCTCCTCGCGGTGCTCCAGCGCCTGGTCGACGCCGGCAACACGGTGCTCGTCATCGAGCACAACCTCGACGTCATCAAGGTGGCCGACCATATCATCGACCTGGGGCCCGAGGGCGGCGACGGCGGAGGCTCGATTGTGGCCACGGGCACGCCCGAGCAGGTCTGCGAGGTGCCCGAGTCCATCACGGGCCGCTTCCTCAAACCCATCCTTGAGCGTGACCGCGCCCGCATGGAAGGCCGCGAGCAATGACGCGGGGCAAGCGCGAGCAGGCGGGCTCCAAGACCAATGCCATGCGCGCCCTCGACAACGCGGGCATCGCCTACGAGTATCTCGCCTACGAGGTGGACGACGAGACGAGCGTGGGCATCGGCGTGCGCGTGGCTGAGGCTACGGGCTCCGACCCCGACTCAAGCTTCAAGACGCTCGTGTGCGTCTCTCCCCGCAAGACCTACTCGGTCTTCTGCATCCCGGTGGCCTGCGAGCTCGACCTCAAGAAGGCTGCGCGCGCTGCGGGCGAGAAGTCGCTTGCGCTTCTCAACTGGCGCGACCTGCCGGCGGTGACGGGTTATGTGCGCGGCGGCACCTCGCCTTTGGGCATGAAGAAGGAGTTTCCCACGTTCATCGACGAGACCGCCCAGCTGTTCGACCACATCTCCATCTCGGGGGGCAAGATCGGCGCCAAGCTCGTCCTCGACCCCGCCGAGCTTGCCGACTTCTGCCATGCCTCGTTCGTCGACCTGGTGGAGGGGTGAGGCGTGTGACGGGCAAGCACAGCGCGCCGGGCACATACGCCGACGACTACGTTCCCAAGCATATGAGGCCGGCGGCCAGGCAGGAAGCCCCTGCCGCTCCTGCCGCTCCCGAGTCTGACGAGGCGCGCCAGAGCCGTGTGGGCCGCTCGCAGCTGCTTATCAGCGTGTGCGTCGCCATCTCGCGTATCACGGGGTTTGTCCGCACGTGGGCCATGGGTTGGGCGATGGGCACCACCCTGCTCAGCTCGTCGTATCAGGTTGCCTGCAACCTGCCCAACCAGCTCTACGAGCTTGTGATGGGCGGCATGCTCGTCACGGCGTTCCTCCCGGTGTACGTGAGCCTGCGCAAACGAGAGGGGGAGGAGCGCGCCAATCAGTATGCGAGCACCCTCATGGGCATCGTGCTCGTGTTCCTCGGCGTAATCGCGCTGCTTGCGACTCTCTTTGCCCCGCAGGTCGTGTGGACGCAGATGTTCTTCTCCGACTCGGGCGACCGCGAGCTCGTGGTGTACTTCTTCCGGTTCTTCGCGGTGCAGCTGCTCTTCTACGGGGTTTCCGCCGTGGCGGGAGGGCTTCTCAACTCGCGCAGCGACTACTTCTGGAGCTCGGCGGCCCCCATCGCCAACAACGTCGTCGTCATCGTCGTCATGTTCCTGTACTTCTTCGCCCGGGAGGGCGACCCGGAGCTTGCCAAGCTGGCCCTGGCCGTCGGCACGCCGCTGGGCGTGTTCGTGCAGATGGCGATGCAGCTGCCGGCGCTTGCCAAGAACGGCATCCACCTCAAACCCTGGCGCATCGACCTGCACGACCCGGCCCTTCGCGAGACGCTCTCGCTCGGCATCCCCACCATCGTCGTGACGCTGTGCTCCTTCCTCACGGTGAGCGTGCAGAACGCCTCCGCCATGGCCGTGAGCGACGCGGGCTCCTCGGTGCTCTATTATGCGCGCCAGTGGTTCACGCTGCCCTACGCCTTTCTGTGCGTGCCTGTGACCACGACACTCTTCACCGAGCTCGCGGGCATGGTGGCCGACCGCGACGACGCCTCCGTGCGCCGCACGATCGTGTCGGGCACCCAGCAGAACTTTTTCTCCATGGTGCCGTTCATGCTGTACCTCATCGTGTTCTCCGTGCCACTTGTGTCGCTGTTCCGCGTGGGCAGCTTCAACGCACAGAGTGTGGAGCTCGTGAGCGGCTACCTGGCCGTCATGGCCGTGAGCCTGCCGTTCTACGCGTGCTTCATGTTCATGCAAAAGGTGTTCAGCGCTCTGCGCGCCATGAGGCAGTATGCCGTGTGCAACCTCGTGGTCTCGCTCGTGCAGGTCGTGCTCACCGTCGTTTTGACGCTTGGCGCGGGCGGCTGGGGCGGCCTGGGCCTGGCGGGCGTCGCTCTGGCGCAGATCGCGTTCTTCGTGCTCGGGACCGTGTGGTGCTACGTCTACCTGAGCCGTCAGCTTGGCGGCATCGGCATGGGCCTGCTCGCCAAGTCGTTCCTCTCCTCGCTTGCCGTGGGAGCCGCCGGCGCTGCGGTGGGCGCGGGCATCCTGCAGTTCCTGCAAACGCTTGTCATGCCCATCGAGCAGGGCGGCATCCCGTGCGCCCTGGCCTACATCGTTGTGGCGGGCCTGGCGAGCCTGGCGGTGACCTATGGGTTGGGCATCGCGCTCAAGGTGCCCGGCAGCGCGTTCATGGGCCGTCTCGTGGCCCGATTCCTTCCGAGAAAGGCTAAGTAGCGTGGGCGTTCTCATCAGCTGTGAAGACGTGAGCCTCGAATATCCAACCCGTCGCGTGCTCACGGGGCTGTCCTTGGGCGTGGCCGAGGGCGACCGCACGGGCATCGTGGGCAAGAACGGCGACGGCAAGTCGACGCTGCTCAACATCGTGTCCGGCCTGCTTGAGCCTGACTCAGGG
>CAKUKJ010000280.1 GCA_934662525.1 uncultured Coriobacteriales bacterium
TCAACCCGACCAGTTGTATGCGCAAGGGCCGTCGCTTATATGAGCGGCGGCCCTTTTTGCTGTCTGCTTGCGGCCATTTCAAAAAACTTGTCGCAAACCTCGGCAAATGTGCGTGTATGAGCGGGGTTCGTGGGGTACTATACCCCCGTACCGAAAACCGGCGGGTTCTTGCGAAACCAAAAGGCAAATTCAAGTCCGCCACCGTTTATGGAGGATTGTGGTATGAAGATTCTGGGTATGGGCGTTCCTGAGCTCCTCATCATCCTTGTCGTCGTTCTTCTGATCTTCGGGCCCAAGAACCTCCCGAAGCTCGGTGCCTCCCTGGGCAAGACCGTCAAGAACCTGCGCAAGGGCATGTCTGACGAGGACGAGGAGGAGTCTTCCTCCAAGAAGTCCAAGAAGGACGCCGAGGAGGCCGAGGTCGAGATTGTCGACGAGGAGGACGCCGACGTCGAGGAGACCGAGGAGCCTGCCGCCAAGAAGGCCCCTGCCAAGAAGCGTTCCGCTGCCTCCAAGAAGGCCGCCGCTTCCGACGACGACGAGTAACCGTTCGCCTTACAAGCTTTCACCAGCGTGGCGCACGTCTTCACATGAGGGCGTGCGCCGCGTGGCGTTTAATGAGCCCTGAGGTCTTTTGCGGCTCGCATAGGTTCCAAACAGTGCCCGCCCCGTGCGACGGGCACTTGTCGTAAACAACGAGCAAGTATGTCCCTGCTGTGGCAAAGACCCAGGTCAGGGCCGACACCAAGGAGAGTCACCATGGATGTAAGCAAGGCAATCGTGCTGTCGCCGGAGGGCAAGGTCAAGCTCGAGGAGGAGCTGGCCTGGCGCGAGACCACCGAGCGCGAGCGCATCACCGAGGCAATCGCCGTGGCCCGCGACTTCGGCGACCTTTCCGAGAACTCCGAGTACGACGACGCCAAGGACGAGCAGGCCGCCAACGAGAATCGCATCCAGGTCCTCAAGCAGCAGCTCGCCAACTGCATCGTCGTCGCCGCGCCCACCAAGGGCGGCCGCATCACCATCGGCCATGTCGTACACCTGACCGACGCCGCCGGCAAGGAGCGCGTCTACACACTCGTGGGCACCGCCGAGGCAAGCCCGCGCGAGGGCAAGATCTCCAACGAGTCGCCTTTGGGCAAGGCCCTGCTCGACCACAAGGCAGGCGACACTGTGTCGTTCGTGAGCCCGGCCGGCAAGACGCTCGTCTACACCGTTACGGCTGTGGAGGCCCGCTAATGGCAGGCGAGCAGGCAATGGGCCAGGATGCGGCTGCGCTCGACGAGCGCAGCGTGCGTCTCGGCCGCCGTCAGGCCCTCATCGACGCCGGCACGAACCCCTATCCCGAGCACAGCGAGGTCACTGACCACGTCGCCGACCTCGTGCAGCGCTATGCCGAGCTTGAAAACGGCACGGACACGCCCGATGTGGTGTGCGTGGCGGGCCGCGTGCGCGCCAAGCGCGGCCAGGGCAAGGTCGTGTTCCTGGAGCTGCAGGACCCCACGGGCACCATCCAGCTCTTCTGCCGCATCGACGATCTGGGCGAGGAGGGCCTGGCAGGCGTCAAGGCGTTCGACCTGGGCGACATCGTGCAAGCCAAGGGCATCGTCCTGTGCACGCGCCGCGGCGAGCTGTCCATCGCGCCCCGCGAGGTGCGCCTGCTGTCCAAGTCGGTGCGCCCGCTGCCCGAGAAGTTCCACGGCCTGACCGACAAGGAGACGCGCTACCGCCAGCGCTACGTCGACCTCATCGTGAACGACGACGTGCGCGAGACGTTCCGCAAGCGCTCGCTCATCCTGTCCACCTTCCGCCGCTACATGGAGGCCGACGGCTACATGGAGGTGGAGACGCCCATCCTGCAGACCATCCAGGGAGGCGCCACCGCCAAGCCGTTCATCACGCACTTCAACGCGCTGAACCAGGAGTGCTACCTGCGCATCGCCACCGAGCTGCACCTCAAGCGCTGCCTGGTGGGCGGTTTCGAGGCCGTGTTCGAGGTCGGCCGCATCTTCCGCAACGAGGGCATGGATCTCACGCACAACCCCGAGTTCACCACCATGGAGGCCTACCGCGCCTACTCCGACCTCGAGGGCATGAAGAAGCTCGCCGAGGGCGTCATCAAGGCCGCCAACAAGGCGGTGGGCAACCCCGAGGTCATCGAGTACCAGGGCCAGACCATCGACCTGTCGGGCGAGTGGGCCTGCCGCCCCATGACCGACATCGTTTCCGACGTGCTCGGCAAGAAGGTCACGCTCGACACGCCCGCAGACGAGCTCGCGGCCGATGCGCGCGCCAAAGGCATCGAGGTCAAGCCCGAGTGGACCGCCGGCAAGATCATCGCCGAGATCTACGACGAGCTGGGCGAGGACACCATCGTCAACCCCACGTTCGTGTGCGACTATCCCATCGAGGTCTCGCCTCTGGCCAAGCGCTTCGAGGAGGACCCGCGCCTCACGCACCGCTTCGAGCTCGTCATCGCCGGCCACGAGTACGCCAACGCGTTCTCCGAGCTCAACGACCCCGTCGACCAGGCCGAGCGCTTCCGCAAGCAGGTGGAGGAGAAGTTTGCCGGCGACGAGGAGGCCATGGAGTACGACGAGGACTACGTGCGCGCCCTCGAGTACGGCATGCCCCCCGCAGGCGGCATCGGCATCGGCATCGACCGCGTCGTCATGCTGCTCACCAACTCCGCCTCCATCCGCGATGTGCTGCTGTTCCCGCACATGAAGCCCGAGGCCGGCACAAAGAGCAACGCCGCCGCAGCCAAGGCAGCCCAAGAGGCCGCCGCCGCCCAGGCCGGCGAAGCCGAGGCGGCCGTCTGCGAGTCCATCGACTTCACGGGCGTCGAGATCGAGCCGCTCTTCGAGGACTACGTCGACTTCGACACGTTCAGCAAGTCCGACTTCCGTGCCGTGAAGGTCAAGGCCTGCGCCGCCGTGCCCAAGTCGAAGAAGCTCCTGCAGTTCACGCTTGACGACGGCACGGGCGCCGACCGCACGATTCTCTCGGGCATCCACGCCTATTACGAGCCCGAGGAGCTTGTGGGCAAGACGCTCGTCGCCATCACGAACTTGCCGCCGCGCAAGATGATGGGCATCGACTCGTGCGGCATGCTGCTGTCGGCCGTCCACAAAGTGGAGGGGGAGGAGCGTCTCAACCTGCTCATGGCCGACGGGCGCATCCCCGCGGGCGCAAAGCTCTACTAAGATTGGCCGCAGACATACCGCTATAATTGGGTACGCTGCACTGCGGGCCCGCGGGCGCAAGCCTTGTGGGCTCGCTTCATATCGGATATGCAGCAAGACGCGAGCCGCGTGACGCTTGCGGGGCTGTTGAGAGGGAAAGGCACACAGCATGGCAGACTTCCTCGACGAACTCATCGGGTTGCAGAAGGACTTCCAGAACATCATGGGCGACATCTCCGACGAGACCGCCTTTGTGCGCGGCGCTACGGAGGAGGAGAGCTCCGAGCCTGTATGGACGCCGTCCGACTACAAGGTGGTTCCCAAGGGTAACTCTGCCATGTGCGTGCGCTGCAAGAAGGAAGACGCCAGCTGCGACCTTTGCCTGCAGGTGTGCCCGACCGACTCCATCTACTTCGACGACGACGGCGCGCTCGAGATCAAGGGCGACTGCCGCAAGTGCGGCCTGTGCGTGGCGGCTTGCCCCACCGACGCCCTCGTGTCGAGCATGCACGCCCCCAAGATGCTCTACGACAAGATCTGCAAGGCCGCCGAGGCCAACGAGATGGTCTATGTCACCTGCACCCGCGCGCTGGGCCATGTGCCCGAGGCTGCGCAGGTCGTCGTGCCCTGCGTGGGCGCGATCTCGGCCGAGGTGTGGTACTCCATCTTGTGCGAGTATGGCAACGTCGCCATCTACCTGCCTCGCGGCATCTGCGACAAGTGCCGCACCACCACCGGCGAGGAGTGCTATACCGACGCCATCAGCCTGGGTGAGCAGTGG
>CAKUKJ010000281.1 GCA_934662525.1 uncultured Coriobacteriales bacterium
GGCATGGAGCCCGTCCTGTTGCGCCGCGTGGCCGCGGAGGCCGAGCGGCTCGGCCTCGTGCTGACGTTCGAGGTGCTGTCCCAGGACGCGGGCGCGTTCGCGATCGCGCGCATGACGGGCAGCCCGGTGGTGTTGGCCGTCGCGCCGCAGCAGCCGGAGCTTGAGTTCGGGGAGGAGTGACGATGGGCGAGGAGAAGACGGACAGCCTTGAGAGGCTGCTGGAGGATCTGGACAGGGCGGCGCGCGTCGCACCCAACGGGAACGACGGCGAGGTCTCCGACGCCTACTTCATCGGCGTCAGCACCGAGGACGCGCTGTCGGATGCCGGGGACATCGCGCTGAGCGTGTCGAAGCGCCTGCACGCCCTCATGCCGCACGACGCGGAAGGGCGTGAGATAAGGGTCGGGGACGAGCTGGTCGGGCTGATGGACGACCGAGACGCGCCGCGCCGCTACGTGGTCGACGGGCTGAGGGTCGTGCCCATGAGGCGCGGCGGCGTCATAAGCGCGGACACGGCTGAGGAGGTGCGAGTCGTGCCGCCCGACAGCTGGGAGAGGCTTGAGCGCGACGCCAAGCTCACGCCGCGCGACTACCTGGGCGGTCACGGCCTCGCGGCGAACGAGTGCGGGCGCGTGTCCACGATGGCCGCAGACATCGTGCGCCGCGCCAAGGCCCTCGCGGGGGTGTCCGATGATTAGCGACGAGGAGCGCCGCGAGGTGGCGGCGAGGCTGCGGGACGACGCCCGCGCCGAGGCGAACGGCGACGCGGAGGGCCTGCACTTCATCGAGTGGTGCGCGCGGTGGCCGCTGACGTTCGCCCAGCTGTGCGACCGCCTGGCCGACCTCGTAGACCGCCCGACGACGCGAATTGAGGCCGACAAGCACGGCCGCGCGTGTTGCGCCAATTGCGGATGCGACGATTGGTGCTTGGCGGATGGTTCCAACTTCTGCCCGAACTGCGGCGCGCAGGTGGTGCGCGATGAGTAGCCCGGCGCTGCTTCCCTGCCCGTTCTGCGGCGGGGAGGCGTTCGTGCAGTCGTGGGCCTGGGGCAAGGGGCTGTGGAGCGCCCGCGTGGTGTGCGGCGGGTGCCACGTGGCGACCACGAGCGCCGACAGCGAGCGGGTGTGGCGCAGGAGCGGCGAGGTGTGGCGCGACGTGACGCGCGCGACCGCCGAGCAGGCCGCCGCCAACCTGTGGAACGGAAGGGAGGGCGCATGACGGGCAGGCGGTTCGTCGTCGCCGAGGGCGGGGGCTACCTGCTCCCGGCGGCGTTCCTCGACGCGCTCGTGAGGCGCGGGGAGCTGAGGACGCGGCAGCTGTACAACCGCGGGTTCAGGCCGAAGGACGCCGGGAAGGGCTGGCAGCCGAAGACGGGCGCGCGTTAGGGCGCGCGGGAAGGTGCGTGCAATGGGCGGGCAAAGGCCCCTCGGGGGCGTCTCGGAGGGGCCTTTGCGGCCCGAAAGCGTGACGGGTGTCACAAGCGCGGAAAACCCACAAACGCGCGCCAAGGCGTGGCGGCGCTGGACGCCCGCCGACGACGAGTTCGTGCTGGCGCACCCGGAGATGAGCGGGCGCGCCCTGGCGCGGGCCCTGGGGCGCACGCACGGCGCGGTGCGCAACAGGCGCTGGCAGCTGGGGCGCTTCTCGGGCGCGCTCAAGTGCGAGTACTGCCACGAGCGCCCGGTGTGGGCCGAGAGCGCCAAGGCGCGGCGCATGCGGATGTGCCACGGGTGCTTCAACGCCGAGATGAGCCAGCGGGCAAAGGAGGCCGTCGAGGACAACCGGCGGCGTCAGCGCGAGTTCAAGGCGCGTCATGGCGGGAAGCGGAACAAGAAAAAGTAACGGAATCGGAGGAAGCATGAGGGTGAAGGAAGTCCCGATAGGCGAGGTCAGGCCGTACCCCGGCAACCCGCGCGTGAACGACGGCGCGGTGGGGGCGGTGGCCGAGAGCCTGAGGGAGTTCGGCTGGAGGCAGCCGATAGTGGTGGACGCCGACGGCACGATCGTGGCGGGGCACACCCGCTACAAGGCGGCGCTGTCGCTGGGGATGCAGACGGTGCCGGTGACGGTGGCGTCCGACCTGACGCCGGAGCAGGTGCAGGCCTACCGCCTGGCCGACAACAAGGTGGGCGAGCTGGCGGATTGGGACGCCGACCTGCTGGCGTGCGAGCTGGACGGGATATGCGACATCGACATGGGGCTGTTCGGGTTCGGGGACGCCGACCTGTTCGAGGAGCCTGCCCCGGGCGGCGGTGGGGATGAAGCCGGGGATGGCTTGAGGTACGCCATAACGGCCTCGTTCCCGACGCAGGGGCAGATGAACAAGGTTCTTGCGGACGTGCGGGGCATATGCGAGGCGGTCGGCGGCAATGTGAGCGTGGCCGTGAGATGAGGCTGGAGAGGGGGACGGCGAGGGATGCGCGGCACGCGTGCAAGTGCTTCCACTACTCAAGGTCGATGCCGACGGCCTCGCACATCTACAACGTGTTCAACGACGGCGGGGAGTGGTGCGGCTGCATCATCTACTCCCCCGGCGCGAACAACCACATAGGAAGCGAGTACGGGCTGGTGCAAGGCCAGGTGCTTGAGCTTGTGCGCGTCGCCTTGAACGGGAGGCAGGGGCACGGCAGGACGTCCCAGGCAGTCTCCGCCTCGCTGCGCATGCTCCACGCGGACGCGCCGCTGTGCAAGCTCGTCATAAGCTACGCGGACGCCGGACAGGGGCACTATGGGACGATCTACCAGGCGACGAACTGGCTTTACGTCGGGGAGAGGGCCGGGCAGGGCTACGTCGAGGTCAACGGGGAGAGGCTGCACAAGAAGGCGGCCACATCCAGGTACGGGACGTGCAACATTGATGAGATACGGCACCAGGCCGGGGAGGGCGTCAGGTGGGTCGAGTCGGCGGGGAAGAGGAAATACCTGTACTTCTTCGACAAGAGGCTGAGAAAGAAGTTCCAGCACCTCTCACAGCCGTATCCCAAGCGTGAAACATCAACTCTTCCTGCTTGAGCCTGTGTCGCGAGGTGTGTATACTGAGCACAGTATCGGCACACAAAGGAGCCTTGCATGCTGTTCGAGTACGACCCGGCCAAGAGCGCCGCGAACCTGCACAAGCACGGCATTGACTTCGAGGACGCGCAGGCGGTGTGGGACGACCCATATGCCGTTGACTTCCGCCTGGCGTGCACGGAGGAGCCGCGATGGATGGTCGTCGGGTACGCCCACGCCGCGCTGTGGTCGGTCGTGGTGACGTACCGGGGCGAGGACGGCGAGACGGTGCGCATCATCTCGGCGCGCAGGGCGGCGAAGAAGGAGGCTGACATCTATGCAGGAAGTCACCGCTGAGGAGCTTGACCGAATGTTCGACGAGGGCGAGGACATGACGCCCTTCATCCGCATGGACACCATACGCCGTGTGGGCCGCCAGGACGGACGCAGGCGCGTGAGCATCGACATGGCGGCCGATGCGCTCGACCGCCTGGACGCCTACGCTGAGGAATACGACGTGCCGCGCCAGGCCCTCGTGAAGATGTGGCTTGTGGAGCGCATGAACGAGGAGGACGACCGCAAGGCCGCCCGGGGCAAGACCGCCGCATAGCGCACCGCAACCATGCACGCGCGCGACCATTGGGGGCCGCCCTTCGGGGCGGCCCCCCGCGTTTGCGGGGGCCTACACTGGGCGCATGGGAAAGAGGGGCGGCAGGGAGAACCTGCGCCCGCTTGAGGCGGGCACGGACAGGGCCAGGGCGATAGCCAGCATGGGGGGCAGGGCCGCAGGGGAGGCCCGCCGCCGTGCGCGCGCCGTCGCCGAGCTTGCCGACGCGGCGCTGTCAAGCCCGCTCAAGGGCAAGCCCGCCGCCGCCGTGAGGTCGCTGTTCGGGGGCCTGCCCGACGAGGACGTGACCTGGGCGGCCGCCACGGTGGCCGGGCAGGTGAAGGCCGCCGCCGA
>CAKUKJ010000282.1 GCA_934662525.1 uncultured Coriobacteriales bacterium
GTACTGGATTCCCTTCAACGACGGCGTCGGCCTGCATGATGCGAGTTGGCAGCCAGACTTCGGCGGGTCGATGTACATGAACGGCTACGGCTCCCACGGTTGCATCAACCTGCCGCCGTCCGCCGCCGCAGAGCTCTACTCCCTGTGTTCCATTGGGGATGCGGTCGTGGTTCATTACTAGCCCATGCTGGTTTTCTCCTAGGTGTCCTTTTGCGTGGGGGTGGTCCCTCGCGCAGCGTTACGAAAGGGTTTGGAAAGTGGCAAAAGAGAATGACTTCAGCTCGACGCTGAACCTTCCCAAGACCGACTTCCCCATGAGGGGCGGGCTTGCCAAGAGCGAGCCCGTGCGTCTGGCAAAATGGAACGAGGAGGGTTTGTACGAGCTCACCCTCAAGAAGAACGAGGGGCACCCCTCTTTCGTTCTGCATGACGGGCCGCCTTATGCAAACGGCCCCATCCACATCGGCCACGCCATGAACAAGATCTCGAAGGACATCATCAACCGGTATTGGAGGATGCAGGGGCGCTACGTCCCCTACGTTCCCGGTTGGGACTGTCACGGCCAGCCCATCGAGCACAAGGTTGAGACGAAGCTCGGCACCAAGAAGTTCAACGAGACTCCCGTCGAGGAAATTCGCGAGATGTGCAACGAGTTCGCTGTTGAGAACATCGAGCTTCAAAAGGCTGGGTTCCGCCGTCTGGGCGTGCTCGGCGATTGGGACAACCCATATCTCACGCTGTACCATCAGCACGACGCCGCCGACGTCGAGGTCTTCAAGGCCATGTTCGACAAAGGCATGGTCTATCGGGGCCACAAGCCCGTCCACTGGTGCAAGCACTGTCACACCGCGCTGGCCGAGGCCGAGATCGAGTACGCCGATGAGACGAGCCCGTCCATCTTCGTGCGTTTCGAGATGACCTCGAAGCCCGCCGGCCTCGAGTCCTTCGAGGGCCCGGCTGACTTCATCATTTGGACGACGACGCCGTGGACCATTCCCTCCGACCAAGCCATCTCCATGAAGCCTGGCGCGCTGTACGTCGCCGTCGAGCATGACGGCCGTGCCGAAGTGATGCTGGCCGATCTTGCGCCCAAGCTCTGTGGGGAGTTCGGCTGGGACTACACTCCCGTCATGGTTGACGGGCAGCCCTATATTCAGCCTGCCGAGACGTTCCATCACATCCACTACAAGCAGCCTGTCTTCGACGGTGTCGAGGGCGTCTGTTTGCTGGCGGACTATGTCGGCGTCGAGGACGGCACGGGCATCGTCCACAACTCCCCGGGCCATGGCGTCGACGACTACTTCGCCTGCCTCAAGGAGGGCATCACCGACATCTGCATGCCCGTCGACGACGACGGCAAGTTCTATGCCGGTGAGGAGTTCGGCTGCGGCGGCCCGTTCTCGGGCATGGACACCGACGAGGCGAACCCCCATATCATCGCCTTCCTGCGCGAGCGCGGCACGCTCGTGCATGAGAAGAAGATCACGCACAGCTACCCCCACTGCTGGCGCTGCAAGAACCCGGTGCTGTTCCGTGCGACCGATCAATGGTTCGTCTCCATGGACAAGACCGGCCTGCGCGCGGAGGCCCTCGACCAGATTCAGAACAAGGTGACCTGGTACCCGGCCCATGCGGCGAACCGCATCGGCGCGATGGTCGAGCAGCGCCCCGACTGGTGCATCTCGCGTCAGCGCAACTGGGGAGTGCCCATTCCGAGCTACACCTGCCAAGACTGCGGCACGAAGGTCATGAACGACGACACGCTCGACGCCGTCATCGCCTTGTTCAAGGAAAAGGGCTCCGACGCCTGGTTCACCGACGAGCCGGCTTCCTACCTGGGCGACGCCTGCGTCTGTCCCAAGTGCGGCGGACACAACCTCAAGGCGGACCGTGACATCCTCGACGTTTGGTGGGACTCCGGCGTCTCCTGGAAGGCGGTCTGCGAATATCGCCCCGAGCTCACCTATCCGGCCGAGGTCTATCTTGAGGGATCCGACCAGCATCGCGGCTGGTTCCAGAGCTCGCTGCTCACGTCGGTGGGCACGAATGGGCATGCCCCCTATCGCGCCGTTATCTCCCAGGGCTTCACGCTTGACGGCCAGGGCCGCAAGATGAGCAAGTCGCTGGGCAACGTCATCGACCCCAACAAGGTCTGCGACGAGATGGGCGCCGACATCATCCGTCTGTGGGTTTCCTCGGTTGACACCTCCACCGACGTCGCCATCGACCATGAGATCCTGAAGCGCACGAGCGACGCCTACCGTCGTTTCCGCAACTGCTTCCGCTTCCTTCTCTCCGAGCTTTATGATTTCGACCCTGCAAACGATGCGGTGGCTACCGAGCGGCTTTTGCCCGTCGATGCCGTCGCGCTTGCGCGTATGTGCGACGTGCACGCCAAGGTGGAGGATGCCTATGCCGGGTATCGCTTCAACCAGGTATATCGCACGCTGTACGATTACGTCGTGACCGAGCTGTCCAACGTCTACATGGACGTCGTGAAGGACCGCACGTACTGCTGCGCCTCCACAAGCCTTGAGCGCCGCAGCGCCCAGACCGTGCTTGCGGAGATTCTCTCGATGCTGCTGCACGACCTGCAGCCCATCCTTGCCTTCACCTGCGACGAGGTTCTCGGCTATGTGCCCGCGTCTATGCGCGAGGGGCAGAGGTTCGCGGCGCTCCTCGATTGGTACAAGGCCCCCATGTCTGCCGAGCAGGCCTCGAGGCTCTCGGGCGCCTGGGACGCCGCCGATTCGGTGCGCGACGCGGTGAAGAAGGCCCTGGAACCCGTCCTCGCCCAGAAGACGATTTCCAAGAGTCAGGAAGCCCGTGCGTTCGTGACGGCCCCCGCGCCTCTCGTTGAGGCAATCGAGGCGTCCCGGATCGATATGGCCGAGTTTTGCATCGTCGCCGGGGTCGAGCTTGTCTCGAGCGACGTCGAGGAGCCCGTGGCCACGATCGAGGTTGCCCAGGGTGACAAATGCCCGCGCTGCTGGAACGTTCGCGAGCTGGGTTCCGACGGTCTGTGCCAGCGTTGCCGCGATGCTTTGAGGGCCTAGCGACGATGAAGCAGCGTGCCGCCCGTTTGGGCCTCTTTGGGGCTCTTTTCGCAACGGTTGTCTTTGTCGACCAGCTCACGAAGTGGGCGGCGCGTTCCTTTTTGCCCGATGACTCAAGCGTTGCGTTCGTGCCCGGGCTGCTCGACTTGCATCTTGTCTACAACAAGGGGGCCGCGTTCAGTCTTGGGGTGGGCTGGACGTGGCTCTTTGTCGTGGTTGCCGCCGTCCTTTGTATCGGTTGTGCGTTTGTCGTCGCCAGGTTCGAGGTTTCTGGTTTGGCTGCCGCCCTGTTGGGCATCGCCGCCGGCGGCGGCGTCGGGAACCTCATCGACCGGGTCTGTTCCGGCTGTGTCACGGACTTCCTCATGACCACGTTCGTGAAGTTCCCTGTTTTCAACGTCGCCGACGTCTGCATCACATGCGCTTTTGTTGCGCTCTTCGTCCTGTATTGGTTGCACGAATCGAGTCACCGGGAGGCCGACGCCCATGAGTGAACAAGTCGTCCGTTGCGTCGCCCCCGAGCATGAGGGGTCGCGCCTCGATCAATATCTTGCGGCCGAAGGGGTCTACCGAAGCCGCAGCGCTGCGACGAAGGCCGTCGAGGAAGGCCTTGTCAGCGTGAACGACGAGGTGGAGACCTCGAAGAAGCGCATCATGCACACTGACGACGACGTTGTGGCACAGGTTCAGGAGCACTCGGATGCCCCCGTCGTCCTTGAGCCGCAGCAGATACCGCTCGATATCCGCTTTGAGGACGACGACCTCATCGTCCTCTCCAAGCAACGGGGCCTCGTGTGCCATCCGTCGCAGGGCCATGCCGACCGCACGCTTGCCAATGCGCTGCTGTGGCATTGCGGGCCGGACCATCTGGGCACCAT
>CAKUKJ010000283.1 GCA_934662525.1 uncultured Coriobacteriales bacterium
CAAGGGCCAAAGCCTCGGGATCGACGGCGGCGGCAAGGGCCCTGCGCGTAGACGCGTCGGCAAACGGGCCGTCCGCGCAGTTGCACACAAGCATGCACACGGCGTCGAAGCCCTCGGAGGCGACCTGCGCCCCGGGGTCCAAGACACGCTCGGGGCCTGCCTGCCCAAGCTCGTCGGCCAGGCTCGCCATACGATCGACCGGCACATGCACGACGTCCAGGTTTCCCGTCGTCACCGTGTCGCATGCGCCGGCAAAGTCATCGGTCGGTGAGAACTCGAGCGCGTCGATATGGGCGTTCGTGTCCCAATACGACGCGTTGCGTACAAGACGGAGCGCACCGTCGGCATCGACCCCGCCGCAATCCGCGTCGAGGGCGAAGGGGCCGTTCCCAACGACAACCACGCCGGCGTCGGCGCCTTGGGAATCCTGCGACCCACCCCCAGGAACAGCGGAGGCGGAATCAGCCTGAGGCATGGGGACGGGCATCGGGGCCAGCTGGGGCATGCTCGCCATATAAGCAAAATCGGGGAAGCCGCGCGACAGGTTGACGATGAGCGTGTAGTCATCGGGGCACTCCAGGTCGAGACGGGCCCCGGCCTTGCCTGCCCGCACGTCCGCATACCCTCGGACCATGGACAGGCATGCCGCGTGGCGATCGTCGACCTCCGAAGACGCGACGAGGATGCCCCATGCGTAGGCGAAGCAGGATGACGTGACGGCAGACCCGTTATGGAAGGTCATGCCCTCGCGCACATGAAACGTGAAACGCCGGGAATCCGTCTCGGCCTCCCAGCTCGTGGCGGCCTTGCCCACAAGCGTCATCTGGTCGAAGTCGTACTCGGTCAAGCTGTCGAAGAGGCAGCGGCACGCACGCAGCTCCCAATAGCCGCGCGCCACATGGGGGTCGACCGTGGAAAGCGGGGCGGTCTGGCAGACGAGCGTACCGCCCTCAAGGACGCGCGCGGCGCTCTCCTGGGCCTGCGGGCCAGTGGAGGGAGCATCTGATGAACCCGGCATCACGATGGGGTGCGACCCGGGGATGACGCCGTTGAGGCTGCACCCTCCCAGCATCGCCGCACCGGCCCCCATAAGAGCCGTCCCCAAGAACTCGCGCCGGCCCATCGCCCGCCTCACGTGCCTCTTCACCGCGTCCTCCCCTGCCTCGTCGCCATCGGCAGAAGTGTAACGCGCACGCGTCCCGTGCCTGGGGCGCACATGAAAAAAGGTGCCGACGCTTACCGCGCCGACACCTTTGCAGAATCGCTTTGAAGCCTAGACGAAAGACCTACGCAACGCTGCCTTGCGGGAAGACGAGCATGAAGATGAGCAGGCAGATCACGAAGACGGCGGCGCAGATGATCGTCAGCTTATCGAGGTTCTTCTCGACCGTGCCCGTGCCGCCCATGTTGGAGTACATGGAGCCGGCAATCATCTCGGAAACGCCCGTGCCCTTACCCGAATGCATGAGGATGAAGGCAACCAAGCCGATGCCGGACAGGAACCAGACGACGATGAGAACGATAAGCAGAGGGTTCAAGATGCGCTCCTCAGGTAAGGCAGAGGTCAGAGAATCTAAACGATGGGTGATTGTATCAGACTAAACGCGCTCGATGAGGCTGCGTCCCGTCCAGCAATCAGGTTTCTCCAATCCTACAAGATCGATAAGCGTGGGGGCCACATCGCACAGGGCCCCATGCGCGTCCGGCTCAATCTGAACCCCGTCGGCGACGACGATGAAAGGCACAAGCGCCGTCGTGTGGGAGGTCACGGGATGACGCTGCCCCTCCTCGTCCACCTTGAACATGCAGTCGCAGTTGCCGTGGTCGGCGATGATGATGGCCGTGCCTCCCTTGGCGCGGATGGCCGAGACGACCTTGCCCACAGCCTCGTCGGTGGCCTCGACGGCGCGCACGGCGGCGTCGAGGTTGCCCGTATGGCCCACCATGTCGGGGTTGGCGAAGTTGACGACATAGACGTCCGCCTCGTCGGCGTCGATGGCGGCCTTGAGCTTGTCGGAGACCTCGGGCGCGCTCATCTCAGGCTGCAGGTCATAGGTGGCGACCTTCGGCGAGGCGACAAGGATGCGCTCCTCGCCTCGCTTCGCCTCCTCCACGCCTCCGTTGATGAAGAACGTCACATGGGCGTACTTCTCGGTCTCGGCCGTGTGGAGCTGGCGCAGCCCGGCAGCGGCCACGACGTCTGCCAGGACGTTCTCGGGGTTCTCTTTGGGGAAGGCGACCCGGGCGTTCAGGTTGGGGTCGTATTCGGTCATCGTGACGAAATCGACCTGCGGCACACGGCCGCGCTCGAAGCCTGTGAAGTCGGCCTCGGTGAAGGCGCGGGACAGCTCGCGGGCACGGTCGGGGCGGAAGTTGAAGAAGACGACGGCGTCCGAATCGGCCACGCCGGTGTCCTCGCACGCGAAGGGGGCCACGAACTCGTCGTAGACGCCGGCCTCGTAGCTCGCCGCCACTCCCTGGTGCGCCGGCTGCACGGCGGTGCCGCGCCCAAGCACGACGGCGTCCCAGGCCCGTTGCACGCGCTCCCAGCGGTTGTCGCGGTCCATGGCGTAATAGCGGCCCGACACAGACCCGATGCGGCAGTCGCACCCGGACTTCTCCGAGACGTTGGCGCATGCGCGGGACAGCTCGTCGATGTAGCCCAGGCCGGAGTCCGGCGCGACGTCGCGGCCGTCGAGAAACGCATGCACGCGCACGCGCTGGACGCCCTCTTTGGCAGCCAGGTCGAGAAGGGCCAGGCAATGGCGAATGTGAGAGTGCACGCCGCCGTCGGAAAGGAGTCCCATCACATGCAGGGTGGACTTGGCCTTGGCAACCTTGCGACACGTCTCGACCAGCACGGGGTTCTCGAAGAACTCGCCCGTCTCGACGGCATGGTTCAAGCGCATGAGCTCCTGCATGACGACGCGGCCTGCGCCGATGTTGAGGTGGCCCACCTCGGAGTTGCCCATCTGACCGGCCGGCAGGCCCACGGCCTCGCCCGAAGCCTCGATGGTCGTCCAGGGATAGCGCTCCATGAGGGCGTCGAGGTTGGGGGTGCGGGCCAGGCTCACGGCATTGGCCTCGCTGGGGGCGGCCCATCCCAAACCGTCCATGATGACGAGCATTGCAGGCAACCTATACATGGAGCACCGCCTTGATGATGTCGATGAACTTGTCGGCGTCAAGCGAGTCTCCGCCCACGAGCACGCCATCCACGTCGTCGCACGCGGTGAAGAAGGCGGCGTTGCCCGCCTTCACCGAGCCGCCGTACAGCACATGGCAGCGCCGGGCGCATGCCTGGCCCGCCACCTCGGCAACGGTCGAGCGAATCTGCGCGGCGACGCCCTGCACGTACTCGGGCGTGGGCACCTTGCCCGACCCGATGGCCCACACAGGTTCGTAGGCGACGGCAAAGTCGCGCCCGGCAAGGTCGAGGCCTGCAAGCGATCCGCGCACCTGCTCGGCGACATGCGCCTGGGCGCCGCCGGCCTCATAGACGTCGAGCGGCTCGCCCACGCACACCATGGGCGCGATGTTCGCACGCAAAAGCGCCGCAGCCTTGGCCGCCACCTGCTCGTTCGTCTCGCCGTGGCCGCCCCTGCGCTCGGAATGGCCCACGATGCACCAGGCGCAGTCGAGGTCGGCGAGCATCGGCGCGCTGATGTCGCCCGTGTAGGCTCCCGAGTCGGCCGGCGAGCAGTCTTGGCCGCCCACCTTGGCGTAGGACTTGTCGAAGGCCAGCACGTTGCTCACCCCGCGCAGCGCCGTGGCCGGCGGGCACAGCACGACCTCGACGTCGTTTTTCCAGGCGCGCTCCAGGCGGTCGTCAATGAGCTGCGCCAGCTGCACGGCGGCCCCGTAGGTCTTGTTCATCTTCCAATTGCCGGCCACCACGACCTTGCGCGGCGCGACCGGCTGGGACTGGG
>CAKUKJ010000284.1 GCA_934662525.1 uncultured Coriobacteriales bacterium
AAGCCGGAGGTCATCCACCCGCGCAGCGGGTGGTTTACATGCCGCGGCTACGCGCGCGGCAGACTGAAGTCAATAATCAAGGCTGCGGCCGACTGCGTCGTCCAAGCGACCGGCACCCCGACGGAGCTGCCCGAAGTCGTCATGCAGCCCGGTACCTACAAGGCGAGCGCGCACGGTTTCTCCGTTGCCCGCGAGGTGCCGGTGACCGTCACCGTGAGCGACAAGCTCATCCAGGGCATCCGTGTGGACCAGTGCGCCGAGACTGGGCACATTCTCGACGCCGCCAAGCTCGTCATCCCGCGCATCTGCGACTCCCAGTGCACGGCGGTCGACGCCATCTCGGGAGCCACCATCACTTCCAACGCCATCAAGGCCGCGGTCGACAAGTGCGTCGCCCAGGCCCTCGAGGCCGCCGGCACCGACGCCCGTGCCATCGAGAACTTCCACGTCAACAAGCCCGCCAAGGCCCACGAGGGCGAGACGGTGGAGTACGACGTCGACGTGGTGGTGTGCGGCATGGGCGGCACGGGGTGCGCGGCCTGCACGCGCGTGGCCGAGATGCAGCAGGCGGCAGGCCGCGAGGTGAGCGTCCTCGCACTGGAGAAGGCCGCGCTCTACGGCGGCACGTCCTGCGCCACGACGAGCCTGTTCGCCGTCAACTCCCAGGTCACCGACGACCGCTACAACGGCGGCGAGCCGATGTATGACGTCGACGAGATGAAGGGCTACATCGTCGAGGCCACCAACCCCTCCGACGACAAGCTCGCCACCTGGGATTACGAGCTTGCCGAGAGCGGCCTCATGGTGGACTGGCTGTATGGGCACGGCTTCTACTTCGGCCAGCCCAAGCCCGGTTTCTGGGGCACCCAGTACGCGTCGCAGTTCTACTATTGCGGCTACATGGGCGAAGACAACCTGGCGACCCTGCACCGCTGCTTTGAGCAGATGATCGGCGACTATGTGGGCATGGGCGGCCAGTACCTGCTCGAGACGTCTGCCGACGAGCTGATCGTTGAGGACGGCAAAGTGACCGGCGTGAAGGCGCACAACGTATACGACGGCACCGAGTACATAATCCACGCCAAGGCCGTCATGATTTCGGAAGGCGGCTTCGCCGGCGACCCCGAGAAGATGGAGACGTGGGTGCAGGGCGCGCAGGCCGGCGACTGGGCCGTGCTCGGCATGACCCAGAACACGGGCAACATGATGGCGTCGGCGCTGGACGCAGGGGCCAGGCTCGACGGCATGGAGGGCTGCATCGCCGGCAGCGTGCACAACATCGCCTCGGCGAAGATTCTCTCCGGCTTCCCCATCAACTACCTTGACGGCCAGGAGGACGTCTGGCGCGGTGACACGGCCTGCTGGTCGCTCAACGACGTGCCGAACATCATGAGTGCCGCCCGCGACGCCATCTACGTGTATCCCGACGGCACGCGCCACATCAACGAGGGTGGCACATGGTCGTGGGGCACCGACGGCCCGCTGTACTGGACGGTGTGGTCGCAGCCGCAGATCGACGAGATCGCGCAGAACGGCTTTGCCGAGAACAACACGCAGCTCTTCCTGTGCTGCGGCTATGCGACGTTCCCGCTGAACGAGCCGATTCCCGAGATGGCCGACGTCCTGGCGGCCGGCGAGGCCCAGGGCTTCATCGTGCATGCCGACACGCTCGAGGAGCTGGCCGAGAAGATGGACATGGACCCCGGCGTGTTCACCGAGACCATCGCGACATACAACGACGCGTGCGCCGGCGGCACCGACGCGGAGTTTGGCAAGGACGCCCAGTACCTCAAGGCCATCGACGGCGCCCCGTACTACGCGATCAAGGCCATGCCCCGCACGTACAACTCCGGCGGCGGCCTGGTGACCGACCTCGACATGCGCGTGCTCGACGACTCAGACGAGCCGATCGCGGGCCTCTATGCGGGCGGCAACTGCAACATGTGCATGCCCGCCATCGCCTTCGGCGGCGAGCTGCAGATGTGGGCATACCTCTCGGGCAAGACGGCCGGCGAGAAGATCGAGGAGTACCTGGAGACGCTGTAGGCCGAAAGACAGACGCGCTCCCCACTGAAGTGCATCGTTATTTCGGGCACCTTAGCGGGAGGTAAAATCGAAGCGCCGCCTCACGAGGGGAGACCGGGATGGCAATCGGCCACAGGCACGGGTCGCTCTACCCCGAGCAGTGCCGCAAGGGCACAACCGGCCTCGCCCTCACGGGCACCAGGACCATCAAGCAGCGTGCCTCGGAGCTCGGCGCCAACGAGAAGACCCTCGGCGGCCGGGCCGCCGACCGCAGGCGCGAGCCGAGGGCCGGGGGCACGGCAAGGCTGAAGCCGGCGGGGCCGAAGGCGGGCCCCGAGCTCGCTGCGGCGCGGCGGCGCGTCAAGGAGCCGGGGCTCGAAAACGATTTTTCAAGGAGGGTGACCGCCTGCTTCGCCAAGGGGCTGGCGCGGGCGGCCGCCAGCGACGTGCGGTTCTCCGTCGGCCGGGTCGCTCCGGGCAAGCCTCGAGAGGGAGACGTGCCACCGCAGGGCGTCCGAGACGCGCGAGGCGGCCAGACTCGCCTGCATCGACTGGATCGAGCACCCCTACAACAGGTCGCGCCCGCACTCATCCACCGGTTGCAGGCACCCCGCGGACCTCATGGCCGAGTTCCAGGGGAGGATGGATGCGATGCTCGAGAAGGAGAAGTACCTGGCGGCGCAGTGTCCGAAATCTTGACACACTTCATAAGTCGCCGTTGTGCGACTGCTGACATGCCATCATCAGCTGTATCATTTATCGGCGATGTATGCACGCCTCCAAACTCCACGCCACACAAGGTGATGATGACATGACGCCAAATTGGGCATATTGGAAGAAGTTTCTCTCCGAGAACAAGCACGCTGAATGCGCCCTCTGCCTTTACTGGGGCTGGCAGTTCGTCTTATTCTGGAGCGGCCTATTCCAAAGCCCCGATATGGGCTTCTTGGGCAACGTCTGGATGATGTCGCTTATCCCTTTTGCTCTGAGTGTATTGCTCGTCATCGTCGCAAGCCCCCTGCGTCATGCGATAACCTCCTTCCCAGACGCAAGCTATCTTATGTCAGGACTGCTGTCCGTCTCCATCTTCCTCCTCGCGCTGCAATCGGCACCGATCAGCCTGATGCTCCCGGCAACCCTGCTGACAGGCCTGGCAACGGGAGCCTATACGGTCTGCTTTGGCAGGCTCCTGTCCCGTTACCGTCCCAAGCAAGTGCTTACCCTCACCGCGGTCGCCACTTCAGCCGGGGCCATCTGCAGCCTGGCCGTATCCTCCCTGGATTTCCTTTTGGCGTGCGTGGCAATGGCAGCCATTCCTTTCTTTATAGCCCGTTTCTATGCCAAGGCCCTTACGTCCACCTCCAACCCGGAGGCACCGCATGAGGCCAAGGCACCGGTCGTTGGAAGCTACAGCCGCGTCACCTACTCGCTCTTCCTCGTGGTCACGGCCTTGATGGGGGTGTCCATTGCACTCGTCAGGTATTCGCTCGGCGCAGACATCTACTCCCCTGTAAATGTCTACATCTTCAACTGCACGGTCTTTATGGCCGGCGTGCTGCTTTGCCTGTCCCACCTCTCGTCGGACGGAAGGCCCTCCGCCATATTCTTCGCAGTTCTGGGCGTTGCGGTCAGCGCATGCGGCACGCTTCCCTAATCATCCAAAACGCGTCGTTTTCTTTCGCGATTCACACGCTGAGCTTCACTTACTTCAACGGACTCTTTTGGATGCTCGCCACGGGGTTTTCTCTGCGTACCCCCGATTGCACGAGAGCATTCGCCCTCACTCAGCTCACCATGCAGCTTGGACTTATCGTCGGTACCATCCTTGGTGCCACAACAATGCCCCTGGAGTCGCACGGCAGCTACGCCGCGCTTGTGGCGGGCTATGCCGTCCAGCTGCTCTC
>CAKUKJ010000285.1 GCA_934662525.1 uncultured Coriobacteriales bacterium
GCGGAGCCGCCGGCGCTTGGCGCAAGGAGCCGAAAATTTTGCCTAAGGATATACGGGGAAGCCGAGCTTTGCGCCGATCTGGTCGGCAAAGCTCACGGCCTGCTGCCTGGCCGCCTGCATCTTCTGGCCGACGGCGCTCTTGATGGCCTCGAATGCCGCCGTGGCCTGCTGCCTGGCCCCCTGCCAGTCTCCGTTCATTGCCGCCTTGAGGGCGCTGCTTGCGGCTGAGCCAACCGTTTTGGCGGCGTTGAGCGCCGTGCCTATCGTGTCCTTGATCGCGTTGAACTTGGAGGACGCCGCGCTTTTCATGGCGTCCCAGGCGCTGGATGCGGCGCTCTTCATGCTGCCCCAGGTGGTGGAGGCCCCAGACTTGAGGCCCGCCCACACGTTCGACACGGTGGACTTGACGGCGTTCCAGCCGGTCGACGCGCCTGACTTGATGTTCTCCCACGCGGTGGACGCGCTCGTCTTGATGTTATCCCAGGTCTGAGACGCGCCGGTCTTCAAGGCGTCCCATGCGTTGCCGATGTCGGCCTTCACCTCGTCGAGCTTGCCCGTCACCGTGCCCCACACCCCGGCCCACCAGTCGGGGATGCCGCTCAGGAAGTCTTGCAGGGCCTGCCATTTCTCCGATACCCACACGGTGAAGTCGGCCCAGATCTGCTTGCCCTCCTCGGTCTGCGTGAAGAACCACGTGAGGCCCGCCACGGCGGCGGCCACTGCGGCGACGCCGAGGGCTATCGGGTTCGCGGCGATCTTGCCGACGAGGCCGACCCAACCGCCGCCCAACGTCTTGAGGACGCCGCCGAGGGCCACGCCCTTCGTGAGCACGCCACCTATGCCGGTCACAAGGCCGCCGAAGGCGACCGTGCCCAGGGCCACGGCCTCCGCAAGGGCCTTCTGCTGCGGGCTGAGGTTCTGGTACCACTGCGACGCCGCCTGGAGCGCGGGCACCACCTTGTCGAGCAGGCCGGTGGCAAGCTCAAGCACCCTCTCTTTCACGGGCATGGCCGCCTCGGCGGCCTCGACCATCTTCTGGTTGAGCTGCGCCTGCTGCTCGCGCGTGTCGAGCATGGTGGAGTTCGTCTCAAGGTACGTCTGGCCGATGTCGCCGTAAAGGCCGTCGAGCGTCTGCGTGATGAGCGTGGAGCGCTCCTGCTCGGTGCCGCACGCGGCAAGGGCGTCGTTGAACGCGTCCTCTTTGGTCGCGCCGTCGGCGATGGCCGCGTTGAACGCGGCCTGGGCGGCCTCGTTGCCCGCAAGGGCGGCGCTCCATTGGTCGTTGGAGGCCGTCGCCCAGTTGAGCGCGTCGGCAAGGCCGCCCGTCACCGTGCCGGTGTGCGCCGTCTCCTGTGACGCCTCCACGAGGTTCTCAAGCGGCAGGGCGTCGCCGAACTTGGAGAACGAGCCGGCGGCGATGTTCGTCCACTCGTCCAGCTCCTGCTGGTTCGTGGTCATGCGCGCGAGGTTCTGCGCGGCCTCCGTGGCCGTGTCCTCCTCGCCCAGCAGCTTGTAGAACAGCGTGTAGGAGTCGCGGGCCTGCTCCGATGTGCCGCCCGCGTCCCTCCATGCCGCGTCGAGCTGGTGGGTCTGCTCTATCTGCTCCTCTTGGCTGGATGCAAGGCCAACAAGCGCCGTGGCCGCGCCGGTGACCGCGCCTGAGATCGTGCGGCCCGCAGTCTGCATGCCCTTGCCGGCCTTGTCGAGCTTGTCGGAGTTGTCCTGGATGGCCTGCCCCAGCTTGCCGAGGGCCGACTTGGAGGCGTTCGCCTCGCGCTGCGTGCTCTTGAGGTCGTCGTTGTAGCTCTCAAGGCTGTTCTCGCATATCGCGATCTGCGCCTTGAGGCTCGCGTACTGGGCCTTCTCGCGCGCCGTCAGCTCGGCGCCCGACTTCTGCTTGTCCTCAAGCTGCGCGAGCGCGCCCTTGTAGGCGTCGAGCTTCGCCTTGGTCTCGCCGTAGGCGTCCTTGAGCAGCTTGGTCTTCTCGGTGAGCAGGTCGGTGTTGCCCGGGTCGAGCTTCAGGGCCGCGTTTATGTCCTTGAGCGCGCCCTGGGTGTCCTTGGCGGCGGTCTGCACCTTCTTGAGCGCGCCTTGCAGCTCCGTCGTGTCGCCGCCGAACTTGAGCGTGAGGCCCTTGTAGGTGACTGCCATCGTTCACCCCCCTTGTTTTAATCGGAAACGGAGGCGGGCGCGCCGTTGCGACGCGCCCGCCCTAATCCCAGAACTCGGCCTCGGCCTTGCGGGCGGCATCGTCCTCGTCGGCGTAGGCTGCGGCGTCGTTCACGAACGCGTGAAGCTCCAAGAGCGCCCGCACCTGCATGTACGAGAGTTCCTTGAGGTCTTGGACGCCGAGGCCCGCCTGCTGGCACTCGTAGAGGTAGAGCGCGTCGCAGGCGTCGGCGATCTCATCGGGAAGCTCGGGCAGGGGGCGCTTAGGCGGACGGGGCCTCCACGTCCTGGCCTGCGTGCGGAAAAAAGTTCTCCTGCACGATCTGCATCACGTCGGCCGCCCAGCCGTCCCCTCGCTCCAGGTCGAAAGCCTCCATGGGGAAGGGCCCCAGCCACTCGTCGAAAGCGGCGAGCTTGGGGTCGGCGGTCTTGGCGCACGCGTAGAACACCTCGAGCAGGGGCAGGATTGGCGGCATGGAGTAGGTGCGCAGCACCTCGGCGATCGCCGCCACGTCCTCGCCGATGTCCTTTGGCCGTCGGTCTCCGTTGCCCTTCTCGACCCAGAACGCGCGAGAGAACACGATTGGGGTGAAGGCGTTGCACGCGACCGGGTACTCGGCCTCGCCCACATTGATGGAGGAAACCAACGCTACTCACCCGCCTTGGGCTTGATTGCGGTGTCCACCGCGTCGAAGAACTTGTCGTAGCCGTCGAGGTCGCTGAAGCTGTCGTAGTGGCCGCCCCTCCAGCCCGTGGGGAGGGTGACGGGCTGCCAGGAGAAGTCGTAGTCGAGCTGCGTGATGTCGGGCTTGTCCTCAAGCGTCTTCGCATCGACGGAAGGCGCCTCGATGAGGCACTTGAGGAAGCACCGGCGCTTGCCCACGACGTGGCCCGGCTGCTCGCACATGAGGGCGAACGGCTGCGGCTCCTTGTCGGATGTGCCCAGGACTCGGCCCTTGTCGTCGATGTCGTAGCCCACGAGCGCGGCAAAAAGCGCGCGCAGCTCGGGGGTGCCCTCGGTGTCCAAGAACGACATGGTGCCGGTGCCGCCGTTGTCCTGGGTCTTCTTGATCCAGGGGTCGTTGTCGCCGTAGCTCGTCGCCGTCTCGCGGGACGGCTCCATCTTGATCTCCACCGTGCCGGGGATGTGCACGGGGGTTCCGTACTCGAACGTGTCCTCGTCGGTCATAGGCGCGATATGCGCGTTCTTCACGCCGAAGAAACCGTTACGCTTTCCCACTATCGTCTCCTTCCTCTTGCTCGGCGCACGCGTCCTCGTAGACGCTCAACTGGTACGCCGTCTCCACGACGCCCTCGGAGTCGATGGGCGTCACCGTCTTCTCGTACGTGAGGCCCGCAAAGGCAAGCGCGCACTCAAGCTTCCATTCGAGCGCGTAGTCGCGCGCCGCACAGTACAGGCCCACGTCGTAGGCCATCCACTGCACGAAGCAGGCGTTGTCGGCGAACGAGCTCACCGAGTAGCCCGCCTCAAGCTCGATGTAGGGCGGCGCGGGCCTCTCGCCCGGTTTGAACGCGCCGTTGCTCCACGGAAGTCCGACGGACTCGACCGCCCGCACGAGGTCTGAAAGCGCCCTCATCAGTCGGCCCCCTTCCCGAACTCTGCGGATACCTCCCGGTACACGCCCTCTATCACGCGGTCGCCCGCGACGTGGCCGGGGTAGCGCCCAGACTGGTTCGCGATTGCGTGGCCCTTCTCAAGCAGGTGCGTGAGCTGGTACTGCTC
>CAKUKJ010000286.1 GCA_934662525.1 uncultured Coriobacteriales bacterium
ACTTCGGGGTGGAGGCCGTCAACTCGCTGGTCGAGCGCATGGATGCGACGCGTAAGTCGACCATGGTCATCGCCTGCGGTTATAAGGACAAGATGGCAGAGTTCATGTCGATGAATCCCGGTTTGCGCCAGCGCTTTGGCTTCGAGATCGAACTGCCCGACTACTCCAACCAGGAGCTGGCGCACATCTTCTCTGCATTCGCCTCGCAGAAGAGATTCCGCCTGGACGATACGCGATTTGAAAACGAGAGCCTTGCCGAGGCGCTGGGTTTGCTGCGCAAGCAGGAGGGCTTCTCAAACGCGCGCAGCGTTCGCGTCCTGCTGGACAAAGCAATTATCCACGCCGGGCAGACCCACCCCCTCACACGCAGTATTACCTGGGACGACCTGCAAGCGGCAGTCAATCAGACAGAGGTCGAGACCGGCCCCAAGCGTTCGCGCGTCGGGTTTCTATAGCCGTCCTCCGATATAGGCCAGGCACCAAAACCACCGGCAAACGCATCGAGTGGCGCCTCTCAACCGATCAGGGAGGTGCCGTTCTCAAGCAAACGTAAATAGCCAGGCGGTTAAGCGCCACCGTCCGACATGCATCTCACGGGAAGGATTGCCATGGATTGCGTCGAGAAACATCCCCTTTTGAAGCAGACCCTTGCACTCTTGCCAGTCACCCTCGTCTTCGCAACGGCCGTGGGCGCGCTCCTGGGCCAAGCCTTCGTCTGTGCCTATTGGCCCGAGGGGTCAGGCGAAATCCTTCCAACCGTCTGCTTCTATGGCGGCATGCTTGTAACCGCCCTGCTGTGCGTCAACCGCGTCCATCGCGACGTTGACATACACACGCGCGCTGCAAAATGGCGGCTCGTGCTCCTCTCTGCCTTCTTTACGGCGACTTTCGCCGCTTTGTTGGCAGTCGGCGGGATGAGTCTCGGCCTTTTCAAGAGCCTCATCGTCTCTGCCATCCTGCTTGTCCAGGGTTCTCTCGTCGCCCTTCTCGTCATCGGCAACCTCGCGGGTCCATTCTCAAACGCAAAGGCGATCATCGTCCTTCCGCTGGCGGTTCTTGTGGCATCGCTGCTGATTGGAACGCATCTGTTTGCCCTGCATAGGCCCTATTGGCTCGCGTCGCTTGCGGTTGCGGCAATTGGCACCCTGGGCCTCATTGCCATGCGAGTTAAACCTGATAAAACGGACAGGGTGCCGCGCACCATGATAGAACTCGATGCACCGCAGGCTTGGGACGACGCCGAGGGTTATTGCGGAGCTGCCAGGTATATAAGCCCCGTTGCAATCGCATTGGCAACGATTGTCATCTGCACATGGACGCGCGGCGAATACGAGGATCTCATTCCCCTTGAAGACCCTCTATACACGGCATGTACTGCAGTCGGTTTGATTCTCGGCACTCTTCTTGCCATGGCACTCGTCATCGTACAGGAAAAGACACCTTACTTTCTGATGGCGAACATTTCACGAATCCTCACGGGAAGCTTCATAGTAGGTTCCGGTCTGGCAATCGGCTGGTTCCCGGGTCAATCAACAACGGCCCTGGCAGTGGCAGGCATAGCGGTGGGCGCAACTACAGTGCACGTATGGGGCGGGCTGGCAAGCGCCCTATGGTTCGTGCGCCTGAGGATCGACAGACCGGAGAGAGCCGCCGGCGCCCAGCTCATCGTTCTTGCCGGCTGCGTGATCGCCGCAGTGCTCCTCTCCACACTCATCTATACAAAAGGCTGGGAGATAATCCTTGCAAGCGTCTCGCTTATAGTAGTCGGAATCCTGCTGCTGGCCAACCATGAGCCTGATGAAATCGAGCTTTATGAGCCTGCCTGGGAAAAGGACGGCGAGCAACCGAACGCACGGTGATTTTGGCGCGCTCCATGGTCTTTACGTGCATGCGTCGTCATGGCGAGTTAGTCTTATCTATCTTACTTTACTATATAGTTAGATATTGATTACTCTTAAGGAGTCACCATGGAGTCGCTTCCGTATAGCAGGGTCGAGACCTTCCTCCAGCAGGGCATCGCCCAATACTGCGCGCCCGTGCTCATGGGGATGAAGCCGGCGGGGATGTTCAACGTCGTGCGGTACCACGAGGTGGGCACGCGACCCTGTGGCAAGCCCCTCATGGCCCAGGCGGCACCAGGGCAGGTCGAGCTCGCCGTGAGCAGCGTCGACGGCACCCTGCGCGAGACGGGCGTGCGCGTGCGCGCCATGGCGCACCGCAAAGGCAGCTCCATGGTGTTCGTGTGGCGGCCCACCCTCATGCGCGCCTTCATCGGCCGCGACCCCGAGGCGACGATGCTCGAAGTCGAAGGGTACGACGTAGATAGCGACGAGGCATGCATCGACCGCCTGCAGGCGCGCATTCTCAGCTTCGACTCCCGACCGCGCAACCCCGACGGCACCGACCGCTTCCCTCACGAGGTTGGGTTCCTCTTAGGCTACCCGCTCGACGACGTGATGGGCTTCGTGCGCACGCGCGCGAGGGCCTTGGCTCGCGGCTGGTGGAACGTCTACTCCGACGTCGAGCGCGCCCAACGCGTGTTTCGCACCTACGACGCATGCGTCACCTTGGCCGACCGGCGCATGTGCGAGGGCGACACGCTGACGGGCTTGGCCGAACAGGCTTCGAATCTCCCGCTCAACCGTGCGCTTGCACTGTACGCCTAAAGGCATGCCCACAAACAACCTGCCCGGTGCCTCGCGGCCTTATACTTCCGTCACTCTGCACCGAAGACACGACAGATAGGGAAGCGATATGACCGGCAATGCCGAAAAGGACCTCGCCAAAACGGGGCTGGATAAAAATCTTGGAGACACCGGGGCGACACATACGACTGGCTTCCCTGCAGCCGAGCGGCTCACCGAGGAGCTGCTCGAGGGGCTCCTGGCGAGCAAGTCGGTCGACACATACCTGAAGAACACCACCACACCCGACAGAACACTGCCCCAATATCTCTTCGAGCTGCTCAACAAGCGCAACCTCAAGCGTGCCGAGGTCGCACGCGCCTCGGGCCTCAACGCCACGGTGGTGTACGACATCTTCTCCGGGAAGAGCCGGCCCGGCCACGACCACGCGGTCATGCTCGCGCTGGGTCTTAAGGCCGACCTGCGCGAAACCCAGAGGATCCTGCGCCTGGCAGGGGCGGGTGAGCTTTGGTGCAAGCGCCGTCGCGACGCCATCCTCATCTGGTGCGTCGAGCACGGTCTCACGCGCGCAGAGACCGACGACGAGCTCTACCGCCTCGGCGAGAAAACGCTCCTGGGCACCGACAGGCTCCAGTAGGCACCTCGCGTCACACCATCTCCCCTATCGCAAATTCAGCTGACAACTGAGGAATTCCAACCCGGTCAAGGTTAGAATGTTGGTTTTGGCCGACACCGATGGGAGGAGAACGCGCGTGAACGAGGAGCAGGTCATGCATGCCATGTGCATCGATGACGGCTACCACGTTGAGCGCGTTCTTGCCGACAAGCCAAACGGCACCACCGAGCTCGTGACCATCGGCGGCGCCGGCCCTTTTGTGCGCAAGAAAATCCCTTGCGAGCTGGCTAACCGGCGCGTTTGGTCCATCATGCCCGAGTGCGACTGCGCACGGCTGCCTCGCGTAGAAACCACCTATGAGCTGCCCGACCGCTTCGTCGTGGTGTATGACTACATGCCTGGCGAGGTACTTGAGGAGGTTGTGCAGCAAAAGGGCCGGCTGGACGAAAACCAGGCCGTGAAGCTCACCGCCCAAATTTGCGAGGCGGCAGGGGCCCTTCATGCGGTGGGCATCATCCACCGCGACATCAAGCCGGCCAACGTCATCGTGGCGGCAGACGGGGCGCATCTCATCGACCTCGGCATCGCCCGAACGCGCAATGCCGAGGCCACGCACGACACGACGTCGCTGGGCACCCCAGGTT
>CAKUKJ010000287.1 GCA_934662525.1 uncultured Coriobacteriales bacterium
CTTGAGAAGTCGCCGGGGGTGTCTACGAGCCCCATCGCATGCAAGACGCGCGCAAACAGGCCCGACCCGGAGAACGCGAACATAACGGCCATTGCCACAAGCGCGTGCATCGACATGATGGGAACCTGCAGAGCCACAAGTTGCGTGAGACGGCCGCACCGGGCCTTGACCAGGGAGCATGCGAGCAATGTGCCGCCCACGAGCGCTACGAGCGCCGAGGCGAGCGCCAGGTACACGCTGTATACGAGCGACGAGAGCAGGTCCTCGCGTGCGAGAACCTGCCCGTAATACTCCAGCGTGGGGGTGGTCATGCCCAAGAAAGGCATGATGCCGAAGCCCTGCGCCACCCCGTTTGCCACGCCGAAGACAAACACCCCGGCAAGCAGTGCCGCAGGCAGGGCGAGCAGGTACGGGGCGATGCGGTTGCGTGTCTTTCTCGCCAGAAGCGTCATGGTTGCGGCCCGCGTGCCTTACTTGCCCGGGACCTCGTCGTGCCAGATCTGCTCGAGCACGGGGATGACCGGGCCGCACGCCTCGGCCATGGCGTGTGCGAGCTTCGTGTCCAGCGGCAGTTGGGCGCTTCCCAGCTCAACGGCGTCGAAGGCCGCGCGGTCCTCCTCGGAGAGCCTGTCAAGGTCGAGCACCGTGATGTCGCCGAGTCGTTCGTAGCGGGCAAGCTGGTAATCGGGGCTCAGCACCTCGTTGATGGCGACCATGGCGGCCTCCTTGTGCGGGGCGTTGGCGGCGATCGCCATGTAGTTCGTGTTGCCGACGGTGCCCGTCTCCAGCACAAACGACCTGGTGGTTTCAGGCAGAAGGCCGTTGTTCACGTCGGCCTGCGGCTCGCCGTAGCCGCCGTCGAGCACGAGTTCCCCGTCGGCGTACATCTGGTGCATGGTGGTTGAGTCGGCGGGGAAGGTTTGCCCCTGCTTCCAGAGATAGGGGTTGAGCGAGCGCAGGTATGAGATGCCGGGCTCCACGATGGCGCGCACCTCGTCCTCGTCGGGGTCGGTCATGCGGGCGAGCTTCTCGAACTCCTCCTTGCCCACGACGCCGCCGATGAGGCAGGAGATGAACGCCGTGCCGGTGAAGTCGCCGGGCTCGGGGTAGGTCACCATGCCGGGATGCTCCTGGCAGAACTGCAGGAACGTCTCGGGGTCGATGGGGGTCTCGGTCTCGGGAATCTGGGCGCCGTCCACCCAGAACACCATCTGCGCCTTGCCGTAGGGGGCCTCGTACCCCTCGACCGGCGTGCCGAAGTCGTAGGCGATGTCGGCGGCCTCGGTGTCCACGTAGCTCTGCACGTTGGGCAGGTCCTGGGCAAAGGGGCCCCACAGGTAGCCGTTCTCCTTGGCGCTTGCGAAGTTCTCGCCGTTGATCCAGATGAAGTCGATGCTGCCGCCGTCCTCGGTGAGCCCGGCCTGGAACTCGCCGGAGAGCTGCGTGAGGATGTCGTTGATGTCCATGCCCACAAGCTCGAGGTCTATGTCGTACTTCTCCTTGAGGCGTGGAATCAGGGTGTCCGTGATGAGCTCGTTGCGCGGGGCGCTGCCGCCCCAGCCGTACCAGGCGACCTTGCTCCCGCGTGCCGCCTCAACGACGGCGTCCCAGTCGGTGGCATCCAGGCCGAAGGCGTTGGAGGGGGCGAGCGTGCTGCCTGCGGCGGCGGTGAGGGCGCAGGCCCCCGCGAGTTTTACGAACGAGCGACGGGAAAGGCTGGAAGAAGGCATGGCGATCCTTTCGGGGGGATGTGGGCGGGCATACGCGAAATTCTACGGTTGGCGTGCAAGTTGAGCGATGTGCCGGTTGCCGAGGCGTGGGAGATGAAAAAGCGGCGAACGCCGGGGGCATCGAACGGCATCGGCTGCCGGCACGGGGCGGCAACGCAGAATAGCCGCCTTGGAGCATGGGAGACGCATAGAAAGCCTGTCCCGTGGAGGGTGGCTGCAGAATACGGGGATTGTAGCAGTTCTCTTGAGGCCAATGTGATTCAGATGTGGTTCAGCTATGGTGAACGGTGCCGTTCGCCCGATAGGACCGTTTTGTTTTTGACGCGGGTGCGTCGAGGGGCTAAAGTGGCGGCTGCTTTCATTCTGCGAAAGCACGGCAAAGGCTTTCTGCAATGGGGCGCGCCTGATGCGACCCGGCCTTGATTCCAGCGCCCTATGCGCGCGGAGTCGTTTTGCCACACCTACCAACGTGAATCTTATATGCGCGCAGGCGTATGCGGGCCCGTATTGGCCTTGTCTCCTGTCTTGCCTGTTGCCCCCGGGTTGTTCCTCAGGCGTTTCTGCGCGCGCATAACCGTTTTCGTTCCCCGTCCCTTATTGGCTCCGATGTAGGAGGTTGTTTTTAGATGGTAAAGTCCAAGCTCGTCGTGTTCTCCGGCCTTGTCGTCGTCGCCCTTTGCGGCGGCATCGTGGGCTGTGGCAACGACGCCGCCACCACGACGTCGACGGGGAGCGACTCCGCCGCCGTGGAGGTCAAGGATGTCGAGATGAAGTACATCTCGGCCGACGACGTGAACGCCAACATTGCCAGCGACGACTATCTCATCGTTGACGTGCGCAAGGCCGCCGATTATGAGGCGGGCCATATCCCCGGCGCCGTCAACGCCGACATGGACGCCGCCAAGGGCGGCGACAACGACTCCGGCATCGCCAACATGAAGGCGGCCCTGGGCGACCCTGCCGAGGTTGACAAGAAGATCGTGCTTGTGTGCTACTCCGGCAAGAGCTATGCCAAGGCCGGCACGAACATCCTGGCAGCACTGGGCGCCAACATGGATAACGTCTTCACCCTCGAGGGCGGTATGAAGGCCTGGGACGAGGCGGGCTACGACACCGAGAAGTAAACGGCCGCGCGTTTGAACCGATTGCGCGCGCCTTGCGCGACAGCCCCGCCTCGCAGAATTGACGCTGCGGGACGGGGCTGTTTTTATGCGAGCCTTGTCAACGCTCGCTCCCATGCCTGGTAGATATGCTCGATAGTTTGCGCGGGGTCTTTGGGCGCGACGAGATTGACGTGCGCTGCGGGTACGCCTGAGTGGGCCGCCTCAAGATAGCCGATGTTGAGCAGGCGCTCGTTGAGCGCCACGTCGTAGGGCGCAAGTTCGAGCAGCTCGGGCTCGGCCAGCGCCATGGCGGCAAGCACATCCCATGCCACAAAGCCGTGCGTGTTCCATGCGTGGGCCGCGTGGTCGAACCAAGGCGTGCACGTGCGGCGCAGGAAGTCGGCCCCCGGCATGCCTGGGCGGGCGAGCCGGTCGAGGAACTCGTCAGCCGCAAAGGTGAGTGGCATGCAGTTCCATGCGTCGGCCAGCAGGAGGTTTGCAGGTTTGGCTTGACCGCCGTGGGGGCCGCCTGCGGCGGAGAACACACGGTATGCCGCCAACCCGTCCACAGAGAAGTTGAGCTCGTCCATGATGCGCCCGCCCACCACAAGCGTGCTCGTGGTGCCTCCCATAAGCGCGACGCTGGAATAGCCGGCGAGCGTGCCGGGGCGCAGCGCTTCGGCGGCGGCCAGGTCGGTCACGGCGCCAAGCGAGAGCAGGCAGGTATCGGGGTTTGCGTTTTGCGCGACGAGGCGTGCGGCCTGGCTTGGCTCGCGGTCTTGGGTGCTCGGCATTCCGTAGCGCGGGGCGTTTGCGCCCTGCACGATGGGCACGCCGTCGAGCAGGGGGCGAAGGGCGCGTGCGAGCTCACGCGTGGCACGATACGTCCACTCGCAGGCCGCGTTGCCGTGCGTGGTGCAAATGGCCCGAATGCGCACGCGCTCGGGCCACCCCAGCAGATAGAGCAGGGCAAGGCCGTCGTCAATCTCTCCCGCGGGCATGCCCAGCGTGTTGTCTGTCACAACGACGATGTCTTTCATGCGCGCCTCCATGCGTTGGGAGTGTGGCC
>CAKUKJ010000288.1 GCA_934662525.1 uncultured Coriobacteriales bacterium
AGGTCGTTCTTGAAGCCGTTGCGCGTGAACTCGCCCTTGATGCTGTAGCCAGGGCCGCCCGTGCCGGTGCCCTTGGGGTCGCCGCCCTGAATCATGAAGCCGGGGATGACGCGGTGGAAGATGACGCCGTCATAGTAGCCCTTGTTGATGAGGCTGATGAAGTTGTTGACGGTGTTGGGGGCAATCTCGGGGTACAGCTCCGCCTTGATGGTGCCGCCGTTCTCCATCTCGATGGTGACGACCGGGTTCTGTGCCATGTGTGCACGCTCCTTCGTTTCGGTTGCAATTCCAAACGCAGGTGCAACGATACCCCAATTTAAGGCTTCCCACCCCGTCTTTTTCCCATATCTGTCCGCCAAGCCTGAATATCTCTTGCTTCATCGCACTGACATCCTCGGCTGGCAAAGGCCCGATACCGCCGCGAAATCGGGGGTCGTGATAGGCCCTTCTTTGCCCAACCTCCTCTTCAGCTCATAAGACTGTTCTCGTGCCGGGTCAAATCCACCGTTTTACGCCAGCAATCCGCCCCAAACGGAGGCCGTAGGTGACGAGGTGCCTGAAACCCTCAAAAGCCACCTATCACGACCCCCAAATATGCGGCGATATCTCCCACCATTTGCCGAAGCCTTCGGCAGCCTAGTCTTTGGATATCACGGGATGCCATATCATGGCGCATCGTGCATTTGTGGCTTCACAATCCACCGCAGGGCAGGATCCGCCGCCATGGTTGCGGCAGCGCAAAGGGAGGCAAGGGCCGATGAGGCGGGTTCGCGTTCAGTCCATCAGCGTGATCAGCATTGCAATCACGCTGATTCTGGGAATTGCATGCACAGCCATGTTCGTATTTGGCAGGACGCAGTTCCAAACCCTGCAAGACACCACCGAGATGTACATCGCCTGCGAAAACGACGCGAGGCAGCTGCAAAACGGCTCGGACTACCTGACCGAACAGGTGCGCCTGGCCACGATGACCGGCGAGTCGAAGTACATAGACTCCTACATCGACGAGGCCTATGGAAACCAGCAGCGCGAGCAGGCCCTTGCTGATCTGAACGACAGGTTTGGGGGCACGGAGGCATACGACGCGCTGCAGGCCGCCATGGGCAAGTCGAGCGAGCTGATGCAGACGGAACTCTATGCCATGCGCCTGACCTGCGAGGCAAACGGCATCGACCCCTCCACTTGGCCGCAAATCGCACAGACCCCGCTTGCCCAGGAAGACGAGGGCGCATCACGGGAAGCCATGGTTCTCAAGGCGCAAAGCCTTGTCTCCAACGAGGAATACGAGACCGCAAAATCCGCCATCAACGGCCAGATCGACTCATGCATCAGCAACTTGACCACCATCACGCGAAACAGCGAGGGTCGGGCTGCCACCATATTCGGCGACATCTACCGCAAGCTTGAGATTTGCACTATTCTGTTCGCGGCGCTCACCCTGGCCATGTGCGTGCTCATCCGCCATGCCATCGTCAACCCAATCATGGCGTTCGGCGCAAGCATCAAGGCCAACAAGCTCTTCCCCGTGCGCGGCGCCGGCGAGCTGCAGGTGCTGGCGGAAACGTACAACCATGTGTACGAGGAAAACGAGGCGACACAGAGGCTCATCAAGCATCAAGCCGAGCACGACGCGCTTACCGACCTGCTCAACCGCGGCTCCTTCGACAAGATGATGAAGGTCTACGACGACGGAAAGCACGACTTCGCCTTGATCCTGGCCGACGTGGACGTTTTCAAATCCGTGAACGACACATACGGTCACGCCGAGGGCGACCGCGTGCTCAAGCGGGTAGCCGACCTGCTGCAGACGGCATTTCGCAGCATCGACCACATCTGCCGCATCGGCGGCGACGAGTTCGCCATCATCATGGTGGAGATGACCAGCGACCTCGACTACACCATCCGCGAGAAGATCGACTACGTGAACGAGGAGCTGGCGAAGCCGATTGACGGAATGCCGAAGGTCTCGCTGAGCGTGGGCGCGGCGTTCTCCGACCGAAAGGACCCCGACGGCACCATCTTCAAAGACGCCGACAGGGCCCTGTACAACACGAAGGAGAACGGACGCTGCGGCTGCGCGATTTACGGGGACTTTTAGGCGCGCGGGGCGAAAGCTTCGCTTGCCGAGCTGTCCAAACACCTCCCCGGCTGTACGGAACCCCTCCTGAAAAAACGTCTCGACGTATGGCCATGCAGGCGTTGTCATCGAACATCCCATGAAAAAGCTCCGAGCCAAACAGCCGTCTGGTTCGGAGCTTCAGTCCTGGGATCATCCCATCCGACTCAGACGTGCCCTATTCCTCCGCACGCTCGGTCGCATAGGCGTGGTCGGGGCCCCACATGGACACGGGATACGGCTCACCCATGACGTCTTTGGCCGCAAGCCAGCCCGAAATCAGGTTGTGCGACAGGTTGAGCCCGCCGTAATACTGGGCATACATACCGTTGAAGAACCCGCCGTGGTCGAGACCGACGACCTTGAGGCCCTCGATCTTCTTGCCCTCAGGAGTAAGGGGCGCGTAGGTGTTGTCCACACGGACGCCGCCCAGCGTGGAGAGAAGCCATCCGGCCAGCTTGCAGGCGTAGTAAGGCGGCTCGTCGATGTTGGAGAGGCGCCAGGGAGCCTTGCCGTAATCGAGATCCCAGCCGGCTGTAGCCATCTCGTTGTAACGTGCGACCTGCGCAAGGAAGGCCTCCTTGGCGGCGGCGTCGAAGCCCATGGCGTCGGCCAGCTCCTCGAGGGTGTCGCAGCGGATGAGGTTGCCATTCTCCACATTGGGCTCGATATAGACCTCGTTCCACATGTCGGCATCGGTGCATGGCCAGAACTGACCCAGCAGCAGGCAGTTCTTCGCGCCGGGCTTGGCAACCACCCGCGAGCAAATGGTGGTGTCGAAGCTCACAACATCGTCCCAGCTGGAGGAGTCGAACACCTGCCAGTAGTAGCCACCGGGCTGCTGCGCGCCCAGGTTGAACACGATGTCGTAGGGGCCGTCCTCGTTGCAGAAACGCTTGCCGAACTGGTTCACGCGCATGAAGGGCTGAGAGCCCGGCCACCAGAAGCGGCTGTCTCCGCCGCCCTGGCCGTTCCATCCGATATCGCCGTTCGTGTCGTTGCCCGTGATGCAACCACGGTCGAAGATGTTGCAGCTGCCAGCCATGTCATGGTCGATGTCGGCACCGGCCCACACGGCCATCTTGATACCGTCGCCGTTGCGCCCGTCACCGCCCATGTGGTTGGAGCAGAACTTGTGAGCCTGCACGTTGAGCTGGTCCATCATGTCCTTGTTGCCAGAGAAACCACCCGTGGCCAGGAACACCGCCTTGTTGGTGTTGTATTGCGTGTAGGTGCCGTCCTCCATCTGACAGATGACGCCTGTGACGGGCGTGGTGGGGCCATCAGGCTGCACGAGTTCGACCGCCTTCGTGTTGTAGAGAATCTGGCCGCCAGCCTCGGCATAAAGCTCCAGCATGGCGGGGATAGCAATCTCGGAACCCATGGCGTTTGCCGTAGGCTCCAGCGGGGGCTTGTAGGCGGTGTGCACCGACGCAGGAGAATAATAGACCCCCTCGGGGAAGAACCTCTTGCAGCGCGTGTCCACCATGACGTCGAGACCCTTGGCCTGCATCTGCTCCTGATACCAGTCTACAAGCGCGCCGGCGTTGTAAGCCCACTGGCGAATGAGATTCTGATCACATTTTCCCTGGTTGTAGCGCAACAGATCCTCAATCACGAACTCCTTGTCAATCTGGATGCCCATGCCCTTTTGAATCTGGGAATCCAGGGCGTCGATGTCGCCGGCCCACATGCAGCAGGCAGAGGACTGCTCAACGAGCAGCACATCAGCCCCAAGCTGGGCCAGGTGCAGGGCCGTGAGGACGCCTACGT
>CAKUKJ010000289.1 GCA_934662525.1 uncultured Coriobacteriales bacterium
TGGACTCCAGGAGCGACACGTCCACGCGCGATGTGTCGCCTATGAGACCGACGATGGTGGCCTCGGAACCCTTGGAGATGTTGACCTCGAGCCCCTTGCCCTCAAGCCAGCTCACAAGGTTCTCTAGCTGGTGCTCGGTGGTCTCGGGTTTGATGACTGCGATCATGTGGGTTGCCTCCTGGAGGGGTTAGACGATGAGCATGGCGTCGCCGAAGGAGAGCATGCGGTATTTGTTCTCAATGGCATGCGCATAAGCGCCCATGATCTGCTCGCGGCTGGAGAAGGCGCTCACGAGCATCATGAGCGTGGAGCGGGGCACATGGAAGTTCGTGACCATTGCGTCCACCACATGGAACTGGCTGCCCGGCATGAGGAACAGCGAGGTGGTGGCGTTCTCGCGCGCCACCACGTCTCCCTGGGCGGGAACTTCGAAGCGTCGCGCGCTGCAGCCCGCATAAGGCACATCGCAGCTCCATGCGCTCTCAAGCGACCGCACCGATGTCGTGCCCACCGCAACGACGCGCTTGCCTGCGGCCTTGGCGGCATGGATCTGGTCGACGACCTGCTGCGGCACATGGTAGCGCTCCGTGTGCATCTGGTGCTGCGTGGGGTCGTCTTCCTCCACGATGCGGAAGGTGTCGATGCCCACCTCAAGCTCGACGGTGGCCCATCCCACGCCCTTGGCACGGCATTTCTCGATGAGTGCGGGCGTGAAGTGCAGGCCTGCCGTAGGCGCGGCGGCGGAGTGCTCCTCCTGCATGGCATAGACGGTCTGGTACTTCTCGGAATCGCCCTCATATTGGGTGATATAAGGAGGCAGGGGCACATGTCCGGCCTTGTGCATGGCCTCGTCGAGCGTGAGCCCCTCTGCCGCCACAAAGCTCACAAGACGCAAGCCTCGCTGGGGCAAAATCTCGCCCACATGGGCCGTCAGGATCACGGGGGCCGTCATGGGCGCGAGCAAACCGCCCTCACGGAACTCCACCACAGCCCCCGGCTTGAGGCGCTTGCCGGGCTTGACGAGACACTCCCACACGCCACCGGCGGCATCGAGGTCCTCGCGGCGGTTTGTGAGGAACACCTCGCACGTGCCGCCCGTCACCGGCTTGTGGCCGATGAGGCGGGCGGGAAGCACGCGCGTCTGATTGGCCACGAGCAGGTCGCCCGGGTCGAGGAAGTCCACGATGTCGGTGAACACGTGGTCCTCGACGGCGCCCGTCTGGCGGTCGAGCACGAGCAGGCGGCAGGAGTCGCGCGGCTCGGCCGGGTACTGGGCGATGAGCTCGCGGGGAAGGTCGTAATCGAAATCGTCGGTGCGCATAGCAGCTCCCATACAGGTTGACAGACGAGAGACAAGTCTAGCGCCTAGCACCTGGTAGCCGCCGCAAAATTACCCAGCAGTGGAGAATCCACAGCGTGATGCGGAACTCTTGCAGGCGCGCTCGATATCGCGCTGAAGCGTGCGGGCGTCGCGGGCGTCGCAGCGCTCGAGGGCCGCCTCGGCGGCCGAGAAGCGGCAGCCGCAGTAGTTCTGGCGATACAGGCCCAGCTCCTTGGCGCGGCGCGTGGCCTGGGGATACAGCGGGCGAAAATCCTGCCAGACGCATGTCAGGCCCTCTCGCGCGCATACGCGCTCAAGCTCGGCGCCGCATGCCTCGAACAGCTGGTAGGGCGACACCGCAAGCGTCGTGGACATATGCGCGCACCCCAGCTCGGCGGCAAGGCTCGCCGCGCCCTCGAGACGCATCCGGTAGCACGCGGCGCAGCGCGCCAGGCGGTTCGTGCCGTACCGTGCGGCCTCACGCTCCCAGCGCAGCGGGTCATAGGGGCCTTCAACGACTTCTACGCCTTCCTGGCCCGCCCAGGAACGCAGGGTCTCCAGGCGCCTCAGGTACTCGTCATAGGGCTGAATATTAGGGTTGACATACACTATTGTGGGCAAAAAGCCCTGCTCGCGCAGGACCCGGAGGGGTTCGAGCGAGCAGGGCCCACAGCAGGCATGCAACAGAAGCCGCGTATCGGGCACGCTTTAGTTCGCAGCCTCGATAAGCGGGGCGGCAACCTGCTTCTTGCGGGAGAGCACGCCGGGCATCCAAACGCCCTCGGGCACAACCTTGATGTTGAGGCCGCGCTCCACGACGGCCGGGTCGCCCACGACGAAGACCTGCGAGCCCTCCTCGATGATGTCGGTAACGCAGAGCACCAGGGTGTCGCCGCCGTTGGCGCAGCGGTACTCCTCCATCGCGGCGCGCAGCTCGTCGGCCTGGGCGAGGACGGGCTCCTTGTTCACGGTCTCATACTGACCGATGAAGACGGGCTTACCGCCGATCTCGAACTTCTTGATGTCGCGGGCCACCATCTGGGCGGGCGTGAAGCCGTCTGCGCCGCGGCTCTTGAACACCTGCGCGCCGTAAGCGACGGGGTCCACGCCGATCTGGGCGCCGAGCTTGGCGGCGATGGCGCGGTCGGCGTCGGTGGTGGTCGGAGACTTGAGCATGACGGTGTCGGTCATCATGGCGGCGAGCAGCATGGCGGCCTGGGCGTCGCTCATGGGCGTGCCCGTGACCTCGAACAGCTTGGCGATGATGCAGCAGGTGGAACCCCAAGGCACGTTGACGAAGAGCGTGGGCTGGGCCGTGGTGAGGTCAGCGATGCGGTGGTGGTCGATGACGCCGACGATCTCGGCGTTCTCGATGCCCTCCACGGTCTGGCCGAGCTCGTTGTGGTCGGTCAGGATGACCTTGACCTTCTCGTCGGCCGGCTCGATCTTCTCGATGAGCTCGGGCACGGCGACCCCGTGCTTCTCAAGAAGCGCGGCGCTCTCGCCGGGCAGCTCGCCCAGGCGGCAGGCGACGTACTCGTTCGCCGGGTCGAGCGCGGCGGCGAGCTGGGAGTACACGACGGCGGACATGATGGCGTCGTTGTCGGGGTTCTTGTGGCCGAAGACCAGGATCTTGCTCATGTGCTCTCTCCTCTTCGATTTCTCAAAACGGCCCACCTGCGGCTTGTCACCGGGATCAAGCGGGCCGGCATGACACAGACATGCAAATATTACCGCACGTGCTCCCTCACAAAGCCCAGGACGCGCGACCAATACGCATTAGGCGCAACTAGGCTTGCCTGGCAGTGGCCCGCACCGGGCACGAGCAGCACCTCGCAGGGCCGCCCGGCGGCGGCGCACGCCTCATAGAGCCTGCGCGTACAGGAGGGCGGCACGGTGAAGTCGAGCAGCCCGTGCACGAGCAGCACGGGCACCTGCGTGTGAGCCAAACCCTGCCGGGCGTCGCTCGTCGCTATGTCGTACCCGCCCCGTACATGGCGCAGGTGCCGCGCGACGATGTCGAGCGTGGGGTGCACCGGCAGCCCCGCGCCGTCGAGCATGTGGGCGAACGAGTTCCACGCCGCATCGAAGGGGCTGTCGGCCACCACGGCGCGCACGCAGGGAGGGAGGTCGTCGCGCCCGCAGGCGTTGAGCACTGAGTAGGCGCCCATGCTATGCCCCATGAGCACGACCCGGTCGGCCGCGAGCCTGTCGGCCCCACCCGCCTCAAGCCAGCGCACCCAGGAGACGACGTCGGCCCCGTCGAGCACCCCCATGCCGATAAGCCGCCCTGCGCTCTCGCCGTGGCAGCGCATGTCGGGCACGAGCAGGTTGAACCCGGCCTGGGCCCAATTGCGGACGTATTGCAGCATGGAGTCCCACGTGGCCGCATAGCCGTGGCAGAGCACCGCCCACGTGCCGCTCTGCGGCGCTGGAGCCCACACATGCGCGACGAGCCCCACGCCGTCGTCGGCCTTAGTGGCGACCCTCTCCCAGCCCGGCCCCTCCCGGAGCCACGCATAGGCGGCGGCACGCTCGGCAAGCACGTTCTCACGGCGTTGGGC
>CAKUKJ010000290.1 GCA_934662525.1 uncultured Coriobacteriales bacterium
GGTGGCCCTCACGCCCGCAGGCGCCCAGGGCCCCTGCGAGGCCCTGGCGCTGGACGTCCCCCCGGCCCCCGAGGGGGTGCCCGCGTGGCTGTAGCGCAGGCAACCGAAGACGGGCGCGCGGATTCCGCCCTGCATGGCGCGCGGGCCAGGTCGGCCGATGAACTCGATTCGATGGCTCCGGGGGCCGAGCGCGGCGGGAGCGCGGGGATCGGCGTGCCCGACCCCGGGGTCGCGGCCGCGGCCGAGAGGCTGCGCTCGGGCCGCCTCGCCTACCGCGCCCTCAAGCGCGCGTTCGACATAACGTTCAGCGCGTGCACCCTCGTGCTGCTGAGCTGGCTCTTCCTGATCGTCGCTGTCGCCATCAAGGTCGACGACCCCTCCGGCCCCGTCTTCTTCGGGCAGGAGCGCGTGGGCAGGGACGGGAAGCGCTTCCGCATGTGGAAGTTCCGCTCCATGGTGCCCGACGCCGAGGAGAGGCTGGCCGAGGTGGAGCGGCTCAACGAGAAGACGGGGCCTGTCTTCAAGATGCGCGACGACCCGAGGGTGACGCGCGTGGGCCATTTCATTCGGAAGACGTCCATCGACGAGCTGCCCCAGTTCGTGAACGTGCTCCTGGGCGACATGTCCGTCGTGGGCCCCAGGCCCGCCCTCCCCAGGGAGGTTGCGGCCTACACGCCCCGCCAGGCCCAGCGCCTGCTGGTGAAGCCCGGCATGACCTGCTACTGGCAGACCATGCGCAACCGCGACGCCGTTACCTTCGACGAGTGGGTGGGGCTGGACCTCCTGTACATCAAGAGATGCTCGGCGTGGGCCGACCTGAAACTGATAGTCCGGACCGTGGGCGTCGTGCTCACGGCGCAGGGGAGCTGAGCATGGGTGAGCCGATCCGCGTGGCCCATGTCGTGGGCAAGATGGTGGGCGGCGGCCTGGAGGCCGTCGTCATGAACTACTACAGGCACATCGACCGCTCCCGCGTGCAGTTCGACTTGCTCGTGGACTCCGACTCCACGCTCGTCCCCCGCGACGAGGTCGAGTTCCTGGGCGGCCGCGTCATCGAGGTGCCGCCGTACCAGGACATAGTCGCGAGCCAGCGGGAGCTGCTGCGGCTGTTCCGCCGGGAGCATTGGCCCATAGTGCACTCCCACATGAACGCGCTGTCGGTGTTCCCGCTGCATGCCGCGTGCAAGGCCGGAGTGCCCGTGCGTATCGCCCACAGCCATTCCACGAGCGGCGGGGGCGAGTACATACGCAACGCCATGAAGGCCGTTTTGAAGACCCAGGCCAACCTCTACCCAACGCACCGCTTCGCGTGCAGCAGGCATGCCGGGGAGTGGTTGTTCGGGAAGAATGCCGACTTCGAGGTCGTGTACAACGCCATAGAGCTCGACCGGTTCCGGTTCGATTCCGAGGCCCGCCGAGAGGCGCGCCGCGTGCTCGGGATACCCGACAGCAGGTTTGTCATCGGCAACGTCGGCAGATTCATGCCGCAAAAGAACCAAGCCTTCCTCGTTGAGGCCTTCGGGCTGGCTTGCAGCGAGCGCGTTGACGTTGCGCTGGTGCTGGTCGGCGAGGGGCCGATGAGGGGCGAGGTCGAGCGTTTGGCTGCGAGCAAGGGGCTTGCGGATCGGGTGTTCTTCCTCGGACAGAGGGACGACATGGAACGCCTTTACTCGGCTTTCGATGCCTTCGCGCTTCCCAGCCTCTACGAGGGGCTGGGCATCGTGGCAATCGAGGCTCAGAGGGCAGGGGTTCCCTGCCTGCTGTCAGACCGCGTACCCGGCGAGGTCAATGTGACGGGCGAGTGCCGGTTCCTCCCCATAGACGACCCAAAGGCGTGGTCCGACGCGATTCACAGCATGGCAGAGAAGCCGTCCGAACAACGTTCGGCGATAGACGATTCATGTTTCGCCCTGTATGACATCGACTCTGCGGCGGGGCTGCTCGCGCGGAGATACGAAAGCCTTTTGGAGGAGGCGGGCAAATGGTCAGGCGCGTGAACAACGTGGTGGTGGTGTCCGACTACGCCGGCATCGGCGGCGGGGCATCGCAGATCGCCGTGCTCACGGCGCAGGTTCTGCTGAGGGAGGGCTACAACGTCGCCTTCTTCGCGGGCTACGGCGAGGGCGGCGAGGCCTTCGACGGCATGCGGCTCGTGGTGGCGGGAGACAAGCCCTTCCTGGAGAGAGATTCGAAGATCGAGGGCGCGCTGGAAGGCATCCACTCCCGGCGCACCTACGACGCGCTCCGCGCCCTGCTTGCCGACTATGACCCCGCCGACACGGTGCTGCACGTCCACAGCTGGACCCACGGGCTGTCGTCCTCGGTGTTCGACGCCATTGCCGACTGTGGCTTCAAATCGGTGGTCACCCTACACGAATACTTCCTGAGGTGCCCGAACGGCGGGTTCTTCGACTACCGACGACGGAAGATCTGCGGGCTGGAGCCGTGCTCGGCGGCGTGCCTCGCGCGAAACTGCGACAAGCGCAGCTACGCGCAGAAGCTCTACCGCGTGGCCAGGCTCAGGCGCCAGAACAGGTCGGTCAAGCGGGCGAGGCCCAGGCCGCTCTACCTCTCGCCCTTCACCTACGGGTGGCTCGAGGGCAACGTGCTCGACGACGGGAACCCGACCTACCTGCCGAACCCCATCAGCGCCGAGGGCTGCTGCGAGCCCAGCAGGCCGGAGGACCGCAGGGGCTACCTGTTCGTGGGGCGCATGGACCCCGAGAAGAACCCGCGGCTGTTCTGCGAGGCGCTGACGAGGATGGGGCTGCCCGGCACGCTGTGCGGCGACGGCCCGCTGCTCGCCGAGCTCAAGCGCGATTTCCCGGCTCTTGAGTTCCTGGGCTGGTGCGACAAGGGGGAGATCGCGGAGTGCGCCCGAGCCAATAAGGCGCTGATTCTAGCGTCTTATTGGCTCGAGGCATCACCCTTGGTGTGCCTCGAGGCAATGTTCGCCGCCGCGATACCGTCCGTCGTCCCCGACACGTGCGGGGCGACGGCCTACATAGAGGACGGCGTGAACGGCCTGTGGTTCGAGAACGGCAGCGTGGGGTCGCTGTGCGACGCGCTGCGAAGGCTCGAGGACCCCGATTTCTACGCCGCTATGTGCGCAAACGTCGAGAGGGGCCTGCCGGCGCTGCGCGAGGACCGCAGCTACGAGACCTACGCCAAGCGTCTGGCCGACATCTACGAGGGGCTGTATGAGTAAGAGAGTCATCTACATAGTGAAGTCCGACCTGGCCTACTACCCGCCCTGCGTCTCGCAGGTATGCATGCTCGACGACATGGGCGTCGACGTGGAGGTGTGGTTCGGCTCCAGCAAGAGGACCGCCGTCGACATCCTGGAGGCGCGCGGCATACCCTACGCGGAGCTGACAGACCCGCGCGGCAAGATGCCGGGCAAGCTGGACAAGCTGAATAACTGGCTGGCGTTCAGGCGCGCCGTGAAGGCCCGGCTGCACGCCGTGGACCCCGCGTCGTGCGTGCTGTGGTTCGGCACGGGCGAGACCTCCATGCCCATGGTGGGCACCCTGGGAGGCTTCAAGTACGTCGCGAACGCGCTGGAGCTCAACGACGACAACGAGACGAAGAGGCGCCTGATGGGGCGCGTCTGCAAGGGCGCCGTGGCCGTCACGGCGTGCGAGCGCACCCGGGCCTACATCATGCGCAGCTGGTGGGGCCTGCCCAGGCTCCCCTACGTGTTCCCCAACAAGCCCTACGGGATGGAGCTGCGCCGCGAGATGCCCCTGACGTGCGACGAGACGCGCCGCATCGTGGACGACATGGCGGGTCGTGAGTTCTTCATCTACCAGGGCATCCTGCACGAGGAGGCCTACGTCGCCGAGATAGCCAAGGCGCTCAAGGCCATGGGTGGGAGG
>CAKUKJ010000291.1 GCA_934662525.1 uncultured Coriobacteriales bacterium
GTCCTGGTCGGCCCGGGCGTGCACATATACATGGCAGTTGCCCGTGCCCGTCTCTATGACCGGGACCTTCGAGTTCTCGACGCAGTTCCTGATAAGCCCGGCGCCGCCGCGAGGGATGAGCACGTCCACCAAACCGGTGAGCCCGAACAGCTCCTCGACCGCAGCATGCCCGGGCGAGGCGAGCAGGCAGATCGCATCGGCGGGAAGACCGCACGACACGAGGGCCGCGCGCAACGCCTCAACGATGGCCGCACATGAGCGGGCCGCCAGCGAGCCGCCCCTGAGCACGCAGGCGTTGCCCGCCTTGAGGCAGATGCCCGCGGCATCGGACGTCACATTGGGGCGCGCCTCGTACACGATGGCGACGACTCCCATGGGCACCGTCACCTTTTGGATGGAAAGGCCGTTGGCAAGCACGCGGCCTTCAAGGGTGCGTCCAAGGGGGTCGGGCTGGGCGGCAAGCTCCTCCAAGCCCTTTGCCATCGACTCGAGGCGGCCTTCGTCGAGCATGAGCCTGTCGACAAGAGACTCGGACGTGCCGGCTGCACAGGCATCGGCGACATCAAGCTCGTTTGCGACAAGGATGGCGTCGCGGCGCTCCCTCAGCTCCGCCGCCATCGCGCGGATGGCCGCCGCCCTCTCGGCACTGCCGATCTGACCAACGACGCGCGAGGCCGCCTTGGCGGCCTGCGCCTTCTCTCGTGCTTCTCCCATGAGTGACCTCCATCGGCTTACGGCAGACAAAGATGAAAACTCAAAAGACCAGCAGCTCGTCGCGGTGGATAAGCGCCACGCCCGCAAGCGACGGCACGACACGGCCCACCATGTCGAGCTTCATGCCCCGCGTGAGCTCGGCCTCCTGTGAGGAATATGCCGTGATCCCGCGTGCAATGAGCGCGCCGTCGGCATCCTTCACGGCAATGATGTCGCCCCGCGCGAAGGTACCGGACACGCGCGTCACGCCCACCGGCAGAAGCGAGCCGCCGCCGGAATGCAGGGCCGCGCGTGCGCCCTCGTCGATGACGACGCTGCCGCAGTCGTGCCCTGCAAAGCCGATCCACAGCTTGCGTGCAGGCTCGGGTGCATGAGACGCGTCGGGCACGAAGCGCGTGCCGATGTCGGAGCCCATGGCCACATCGTACAGGACGTTGGGGCGGCGTCCCAGGCAGATGACCATCTCAGACCCCGCAAGCTGCGTGGCGCGGGCCGCACGGACCTTCGTCATCATACCGCCGGTGCCCACGGCGCTCGCCGAGCCAGAGGCGATGCCCAGGATTGCGTCATCGACATGCTCCACGCGCGAGATAAGCGTTGCCGAGGGGTCGCTGTGCGGGTCGGCCGTGTAGAGGCCCTCGATGTCGCTCATGAGGACCACCAGGTCGGCCCCGACAAGCGCGCCCACGATGGCGGCAAGCGAGTCGTTGTCGCCGAACTTAATCTCATCGACGGCAACCGTGTCGTTCTCGTTGACGACAGGTACGCAGCCAAGTTCGAGCAGTCGCTCCATGGTGAGCCGGGCATGCAGGTAGGCGCTGCGCGAGCCGGTGTCGTTGCGCGTGAGGAGCACCTGCCCCACATGCATCCCCTCATGGGCGAACGCGCGCGCGTAGGTCTGGATGAGCTCGACCTGCCCCACTGCGGCGCAGGCCTGGAGCACATCCACCTCATGGGGGCGACTCGTGAAACCAAGCGGCGCCAAGCCTGCCGCAATGGCTCCCGAGGAGACGAGCACGACCTGGACGCCCTCGCGCATGAGGCGGGCTATCTGAGAGGTGAGCCCGGCGATGAAGCCCTCGTCGAGGCAGGGCCCCTCCCCCATGAGAGTGGAGGAGCCTATCTTGACGACGACGCGTCGTGCGCGGGGAAAGGCCCTCTCGCTAGGCACGGGTCTCGTCCTCTTCAGGCGCATCGGAAGCGGCAAGGGCCGCCTCGTCGGAGTCCTCGTCCTCGCCGGAGTCCTCGTCGCTCTCGCCCTCGTCCTTGTCCTCGAAGCACACGGCGAAAGCAGAGGGGTCGAAATCCCCTTCGACAAGGGAATCTTCATCGGCGTCGTCGAAGTCGACGGCCTCGGCGTCCCATACAAGCGTCTGGGCGAGGTCCTCTTCCGCCACGTCGTCAGCGTCGTCGACACCGCTGAACTCAAGGTCGTATCCGAGGATCTGCACGGTGTCGCCGTTGCGGGCGCCGGCCTTGATGAGGGCGGCGTCTACGCCCAGGCGGGCGAAGCGGTGCTGGAGATACAGGATGGCCTCGTCGTTGTCCCAGTCGGTCTGAACGACCATGCGCTCGATGGCCTTGCCGGAGACGCGCCAGGTGTCGGCGTCGACCTGCTCCACGTGGAAGGCGCGCTCGCGTTTCTGGCGGCGCCATGTCCAAACCTGGCCGAAGTTCTCCTGGGCCAGGTCGTTGGCTGCCAGCTCGGCGGCGGCCTTGGCGCGCTGCTCGCTCACCATCTGGCCGACCTGGAGCATAAGCTCGTGCATGCCCGAGCCGGTGGCGGCAGACACGCAGAAGTACGGGATGCCCTCTTTGTCGGCAAGCTCCTGCATGCGGGCGTCGTTCTCCTCGGTGCCGGGCAGGTCGCCCTTGTTGCCCACGATAACGGAGGTGCGCTGTGCCAGGTCGTCAGCATACTTGGCAAGCTCGGCCTTGATGACCTCGTAGTCGTGCACGGGGTCGCGGCCCTCATACGATCCGCTGAGGTCGACGATGTGCATGATGAGCGCCGTGCGCTCAACATGGCGCAGGAACTCATGGCCCAGGCCCTTGCCCTCGCTCGCGCCCTCGATGAGGCCGGGGATGTCGGCCACAACGTAGTCGTAGGCACCGACGCGCACCATGCCCAGGTTAGGCTGGAGGGTGGTGAAGGGGTAGTCGGCGATCTTGGGGCGAGCGGCGCTCATGTAGGAGATGAGCGAGGACTTGCCCACGCTCGGCATGCCCACAAGGCCCACATCGGCCATGAGCTTCATCTCGAGCTCGATCCAATGCTCGTCGGCCGGCTCGCCCTTCTCGGCAAATGCGGGGGCCCTGCGCACGGAGGTGCAGAAGTGGGTGTTGCCGCGCCCGCCATGGCCACCCTCTCCCACGATGACGCTCTCGCCGTGATGCGTGAGGTCCGCGATCTCGTACAGGCGCTCCTGTGTCTCGGGGTCGAGCTCGTAGACGATCGTGCCGAGGGGCACGGGCAGGACGACGTCCGCACCGTCGGCGCCGTGGCGCTTCGCTCCCTGGCCGTGCGTGCCACGACCGGCCTTGAAGTGATGCTTGAAACGGTAGTCGATGAGAGAGGAGCGCTGGGCGTCGGCCTGGACCACGACGTTTCCGCCATGCCCGCCGTCGCCGCCGTCAGGGCCACCTTTGGGCACATGGGCCTCGCGACGGAACGACATGCAACCTGCGCCGCCGTCGCCGCCCTTGACGTTGATATGTACTTGGTCGATGAACAAAGGAGTTCTCCTATACAAAAGCGGACCCCGCAACTTTGACAGCTGCAGGGTCCGTAGATACTCAATCTCTGGCGAAAGCCGATGAAGACCTACTCGGCAACCGTCTCAAGCGGAAGGATGTGCACGCGACGCTTGTCGCTCTTGGTGTACTTCACCGTGCCATCGATAAGGGCGAACAGGGTGTCATCCTTGCCGCGACCGACGTTCTGGCCGGGGTGGAACTTGGTGCCGTGCTGACGCACGAGGATGGTGCCAGCGGTAACGACCATACCGTCGAAACGCTTGCAGCCAAGACGCTTGCCGATCGAATCGCGGCCGTTACGGGAGGTACCCGTGCCTTTCTTATGTGCCATGACAGACTCCTAAATTACTTTCAATCGGACTAACTAAGCGACCTTGGTGATG
>CAKUKJ010000292.1 GCA_934662525.1 uncultured Coriobacteriales bacterium
GTTCGGTCATCGTCGTCGACCCTCAGCTCAAGCTGCATCAGTGCGGCCTGCCGAAGGGCATGGCGCTGGAGCTCTTCAAGCCGTTTGTGATGAAGCGCCTCGTCGAGACCGCTCGTGCCGAGAACATCAAGGCCGCCAAGCGCGCAATCGACCGCGGCCAGTCCTTCGTGTGGGACGTGCTCGAGGAGGTCATTACCGACCGCCTCGTGCTGCTCAACCGCGCACCTACCCTGCACCGTCTGTCCATCCAGGCGTTTGAGCCCGTCCTTATCGAGGGCAAGGCAATCCACCTGCACCCGCTCGTGTGCGCCCCCTTCAACGCGGACTTCGACGGCGACCAGATGTCGGTGCACGTGCCCCTGAGTCCCGAGGCCCAGGCCGAGGCGCGCATCCTCATGCTGTCCGCAAACAACCTGCGCTCGCCTGCCTCCGGCAAGGTCCTTACCGTGCCGTCTCAGGACATGATCATCGGCATGTACTACGTCACGACCATGGACGAGATCGACGAGGGAAGCCACCTGCCCGAGTACTGCGACTTCGCAGACGCGGAGAACGCATATCAGGCCCGCGCGGGTCTTGCGCTCAACGATCCCATCCTCGTTCGCCTGTCTCGCGACACCGTCGTCTGGGACAAGTTCAACCACGAGGATGCTCCCGAGGCCCACAAGGCCGGCACGCGCATCACGACGACGGTCGGCCGCATCATCCTCAACGCCGTCCTGCCCGACGACTACCCCTTCGTCAACTTCCAGATGAAGAAGAAGGACGTCGGCTCTCTTGTCAATGACTGCTGCGACAAGTACCCGATGTCTCAGGTCGAGATTGTGCTCGACGGCCTCAAGTCCGTCGGCTTCCACTACGCCACCCGCGCAGGCCTGACGATTTCCGTCTGGGATGCCGTCATCCCCCGCGAGGCGAAGGCCGAGATTCTCGCCGCCTCCGATGCCGCCGTCGCCGAGATCGACGAGCAGGCAGAAGAGGGCCTGATCACGATGGACGAACGCCGTCGTGCCGTCATCGACGTGTGGAACGTCGCGGCCAAGGACGTCGCCAAGGAGATGGAGAAGGGCTTCACCCAGGAGAACCCCATCTTCATGATGGCAGACTCCGGTGCTCGAGGCTCCATCACCCAGCTTCGCCAGCTTGCCGGCATGCGCGGACTCATGTCCGACGTTAACACCAAGAAGATGCTCAACACCAAGCGCCCGATGTCGCCCGACACCGACCCGCGCGACCTCAAGGTCGTCGGCCCCGACTCGCTGGAGCTCCCCATCAAGTCGAACTTCCGCGAGGGTCTCTCCACGCTTGAGTACTTCCTGTCGACCTACGGCGCCCGCAAGGGCCTCGTCGACACGGCGTCGCACACCTCGGACTCCGGCTACCTGACGCGTCGCCTCATCGACGTCGCGCAGGACGTCATCATCCGCGTCCAGGACTGCGGCACCACCGAGTTCGTCGAGTACTCGCTGTTCAACGAGAAGGGTCTGGAGAGCGACCTTATCGGCCGCTGCGTTGCCGAGGCAGTCGTCGACCCCTCGACCGGCGAGATCCTTGCCAACAAGGACAGCTACATCGCAAGCGTCGAGAACCTGCCCGACACGAGCGCCGACCGCCCCAGCCTGCGCAGCCTCGCAGACGCCGGTTTCACGAAGATCATGCTCCGTTCCGTCGTCACCTGCGCGTGCCAGCACGGCGTGTGCCAGAAGTGCTACGGCTGGGACCTCTCCAACCGCCGCCCGGTCAACATCGGCACCGCAGTGGGCGCCATTGCCGCCCAGTCCATCGGCGAGCCCGGCACGCAGCTCACGATGCGCACCATTCACTCCGGTGGCGTTGCAGGCGAGGAAGACATCACGCAGGGCCTGCCCTTCGTCTCCCGCGCCTTCAACATCGTCTCGGTCAAGAACTCCAAGATCGTCGGTGGCCGCGAGGCGGTCCTCTCCACGGTTTCCGGCGTCCTGCGCATTACGCCGGACAACGGCGAGGTCGTCCTGCGCGTCGTCAACCCGCAGACCCAGGAGTGCTTCGAGACTCGCATTTCCGAGCGCGACATGACCGAGGGCCTGGTGAACGGTCAGGAGGTGCGCGCCGGCGACGCCCTTACCAAGGGCTTCACCGACTTCAAGCAGCTTCGCTCGCTCACCGACACCGCGACCACGATGCACCGTTTCGTCAAGACGATTAAGGACGTCTACACGGGCCAGGGCGTCGAGATCAACGAGAAGCACATCGAGGTCATCGCCAGGCAGATGCTTCGCCGTGTTCGCGTTACCGACACGGGAGACTCGAGCTATCTGCTCAACGAGTACGTCGATCGCCACGAGTTTGAGGGCGTTGTCTCTGAGCTCACGCTTGAGGGCAAGACCGCTCCCAAGGCTCAGCCCGTCATCCTGGGTATCGCCCGTGCCTCCATGGCGTCCGATTCCTGGTTGGCAAGCGCGTCCTTCGAACGTACCGCCGAGGTGCTGACGAAGGCTGCAATCGAGGGCCGCGAGGACAACCTCAACGACCTGAAGGCCAACGTCATCATCGGCAAGCGCATCCCTGCCGGTACCGGCCTCATGGCATACCGCAACGTGCCGCTTACGTATAACGGCCGCGCCATTGAGGGCTCTGCGCGCAATGCCGAGACCCTTCCCGAGTGGGCTCCCGAGCAGCTGCGCGAGATTGAGGAGCGCATGCCCCGTCAGCCCGAGTGGGTCGGCGGTCGCAACGGTTACGGGTCGGGTTCCGGCGTGTATCAGCACAATGGGCGCACCCTTTCCGCAGAGGACGCAAAGCTCTACCTGTACGACGACCTCGGTGTCTCCCAGCGTTGGACGAACAAGTTCTCCGAGGTGGGCATTGAGACGGTCGGCGACCTCATCGGCAAGACCGAGGACGAGCTGCTGCGCATCGATGGCATCGGCGCCAAGGCAATCGAGGAGCTGCGCGACGGCCTTGAGGCACGCGATCTGCTCTACATCCTTGAACCCGACGACTCCTGCGCCGACGATGAGGACATCTCGCAGTTGCTTGAGATGGTGTTCTCGCCTGACGGCGACGACATCCTGCTCGGCTCCGCTTTCCCGACGTCGCATCACTATGACGACGAGATGATCGGCTCCACGCCTGCGGCGGGCTCAAGCTCGTCGTCGGAGGTCATCAACGAGAACTTCGAGTCACTCGACGAGCTGCTCAACCTGGGCCACTCCCATGCGTCTCAGGATGACGACGGCAACGGTGACGACGAGCCCATCGACGATGACATGAGCGCGTTGGACGCCCTGCTCACCGACGACTCCGAGAACTAGCTTCGGTTTCGTTACATTGCTTCACCCCGGGGCCCGCTGTGCTTCAGCGGGCCCCATTTGTGAAAACTCCGGGAAGTTTGCCTTATGTTGCAAAGACAAACAGCCCGTTTAGCTGCGGGGGAGTGCTCCGGGATGGATACGCCCGGCTCCGTGGCATTTTGACAATACAGAGGAGGGATAATAACCTACCTCCTCGTGTCCGGGCCGTGACCCGGCTCGGCAATTCCAAGACGAGTTCTGAAGGAGCGAGAGCTTTGCCTACCATCAACCAGCTTGTACGCCAGGGGCGCACCAAGGTTGCCTCTAAGTCCAAGAATGCTGCACTGAAGGGCAACCCCCAGAAGCGCGGCGTGTGCACCCGCGTCTACACCACCAGCCCCAAGAAGCCTAACTCGGCTCTGCGTAAGGTCTGCCGCGTCCGTCTGGTCAACGGCATCGAGACCACTGCCTACATCCCGGGCGAGGGCCACAACCTGCAGGAGCACTCCATCGTGCTCGTGCGCGGCGGCCGCGTCCGTGACCTTCCTGGTGTGCGTTACAAGGT